>CAZPLJ010000039.1:0-25676 GCA_964587545.1 uncultured Caulobacterales bacterium
CGTTTAAACAGCGTCTTAAGCTGTTCCGGCAGTCCATCTATTCATCACTCAAGCTTGGGGGCATACCCCCATATCTATTGAGCCTTATCAGGATATTTATAAAGTTATCATGCCGGGACATGAGGTATATGTCCCGTCTCTTTACGTTGGAAGCTCTATAAATATGGGTGGGAAGCCCGGCTTAAGCGGCTCAAATCCGAATACGGGGTCGGTAAGCATTACGTCCCACAAGTCGGCGATATCGTATTGGATATCGGAGCAAACGCAGGCGAGTTCTCTTTGATCGCAGCGGCCTTGGGTGCGCAGGTTTACGCCTGTGAGCCCGATCCGTTAGTCTCGCAATGCCTTAAGCTTAATACGATAAATGATGAGCGTATTAATCGGTTTGACTATGTGCTCTCTCACAAAGATGGAGACATCGATTTTTATCTCGCGCCGGACAAAGCCGATAGTTCCATTTTTTCCGTATCAGAGACTAAAATTAGACGACGCGGTGTGAAAATTTCCACTTTCATGCAGGAACAAAACATTACTCATATCGATTTTATAAAGTGTGACGCTGAAGGTGCGGAACCTGAAGTGCTTATGGGGGCCTCGGACGTTGCGGATAAGATCGGCGTTTTAGCTTTTGATACAGGGGCTGAACGTGACGGCGAACGTACGGGACAAGCCTGCGAGGACATACTCAATGGCTGGGGGTTTCGTGTGTTTGAGGAAAAAATCGGAACCCGCTGGATGACTTACGGGGTGAATCCTCAGTTCAAAGCAGGCGAGTGAAAGGGTCGAGGGCGATAGGTCTATTTCATTTTGGAATGATTATCATTTAATCAAGTTCTTTATCTCGCCATATTTTGACGATAGGCAAGCTTATGCTCAACGTCGTCACAAAATTGCTCATCGGATTATTGATCCTATATATTCTTCTGGGCACGGTGATCTATGTCTTCCAGAGAAACTTCATGTATCTACCGCCGGAGATGCATCCGGGCCTATCTACAACAACCCTGCAAGACATGAATGAGGTTAGGATTAAGTCCTCACTCGGGCATGAGGTTACAAGCTGGTGGCATCCACCCGAACCCAATGAAGGCGTGGTTGTCTTTTTTCATGGGAATGGATCGAGTGTATTTGATGGGAGGTTTATGTATCAGCATTGGATTGCTGAAGGGTATGGCGTTCTGGGTGTTGAATATCCTGGCTATCCCGGATCAACCGGCAAACCGTCTCAAAGAGCTTTGATAGCGACCGCGGAAGCGCATTATGAATTTTTGATCAATCAAGGCGTGAGCTCCGGTCAAATCAACCTTCATGGCATGTCCCTCGGCGCAGGAGTGGCAGCACAGCTTGCGTCCCAGCATGACGTTAAAAAACTTGTCCTCGAATGTCCGTTTAATTCTATGGCCGATATGGCGCAATTAAGGGTCCCAATATATCCGTCATTTTTAACGCGGGACCGCTATAGAAGTGACCGGGCAATTCAAAATTTAAAGATACCTGTTCTCTGGATACATGGCACAAATGATATCGTTATCCCGATCACGCAAGGTCAAAAATTATATGACAGCTATGCTGGCCCGAAAGATAAACTGATTATTGCCAATGGGAATCATGTGAACCTTTGGATTAATGGCGGACGGGAAGAGATTACAAATTTTTTTAGCAAATAGTCTATTTAATCTATTTTCATTTTCATCTCGACTTTAGTCATCTAGCTATTAAACCCGTCCTACGAACCTTATGTCTAACGCTCCACTCATACTCAAAAATGTATCTAAAAGATTTGCCGAAAAGCTTGCGGTGAATGATGTCAGTTTCACGATCAACCCAGGGGAAATTGTTGGTTTTTTGGGGCCAAATGGAGCTGGTAAAACCACGACTATTCGTATGGCTTTGGGCCTTATAAATCCGGACGAAGGCGAGGTGTCGTTATTTGGCCAAGAACCCGGCGGTCATAGCTTTGGCCGTGTTGGTTTCCTGCCCGAAGAGCGCGGGCTTTATAAAAAGCAGCGCGCACGGGACTCTGTGGCATTTTTAGGTCGACTGAATGGCATGAAAGGCAGAGATGCCTATAAAGTTGCTGATGAAATGTTGAATAAATATGGTCTAGCTGAAGCGCGAACCAAAAAGAACAAAGATATGTCCAAAGGCATGGCGCAAAAGGTTCAACTATTAGGCGTTCTTGCTAATGACCCGGAATTTTACATACTTGACGAGCCCTTTTCAGGGCTTGACCCGGTAAATCAGAAAATTCTTGAAGATATGGTCCGAGAAATTGCTAAAAAAGGACGAACAATTATCTTCTCAACACATGTGATGGAGCATGCGGAGAGGTTATGTGATCGAATAATCTTAATGGGGAATGGGAAAAAGGTTTTCGACGGCAGCACTGAAGAAGCCTTAACGCATGCGCCCAAGCGATTAGTTATAGCAGCTGAAACAGATAATTTGTCTGACGTGGTCGCGCCTTTTTGCGCAGATATGAGACAAAGAGATGATGGTACTTTGGATCTAATTCTAACGCCTAAAACAGACGCACAATCGGTTCTCGAAGCCTGTGTAAAGAAGAAGATTAAGCTCGCCAGATTTGAACCCAAGCGTGCGACATTGCATGAAGCCTTCGTCGCCATGGTCGGTAAAGATGTCTTGGCCGATATGGAGGCAGGACAATGAGTTTGCCTCAGATTAGTCTTCGCCGGACTTTACTGATCGCACAACGCGATTTTTACGGATATGTGAAGACTTGGGGTTTTTGGATATCTTTTTTCATGCCGTTTATTTTCGGAGCCTTAGGGGTCATATTTGCCACAATAGATTTAGATGTCTCTCTTTCCCCGGTTAAGTATGAAACGATAATAGATGAAACGGGCAAGCATGGCCCCGTGATTATACATCAGCGGGAAGACCGTCAAAAAAGGACAGCGTTGGCATTGCTCGATGAAGTCGGGGTGAAGCTTTTACCAAAAGCTGACGTTAACGCCCTTAAAGCAAGGATAGAGACCGACGGTATTGACGCAGCGCGGTCATATATTGCGGAAAAATACCCCGGCATTGAGGATAAAATTCCGAATGATAAAACTGTCATCGTTCCACCTCCCGCCAATTCACTGGAGGATTTAAAGCCATATTTGCGTGGCGAAAAAACCATTATACATGACAAGGAAGAGGTCAAATTAAACGGCGTATTGCATATTTTCGACGAGGGTGGATTAAAGGTCAATTACTGGTCAGAAAATTTCACTAATCCGGCTATGGAAGGTATTGCATCCAGCTATTTCAAGAGCCGAGCCAAAGACGCCTATCTCGCCACAGGGGGGTTGACGTCGAAAGGACTTTCAGATGCTCAGCGGGCTGTTGTCGATGTGGGTATCTTTGATCCATCAAAGACAAATACAGGGCAGGATGAAAGTCAGGCTGTCACGAATATTGACCGTATTCCTTTGATGGCCGCCGTTGTGATGTCAGGTTTCTTATGGCTGACCATTTTTTCAGGCGCTTATATGCTCCTCACATCAATGCTTGAGGAAAAAACTAATAAGCTTTTAGAAATGATGCTAGCGTCATGCCGCATCTCCGAAGTGATGTTTGGAAAATTGTTGGGCGTAGCGGCCCTAACGATTACGGCCATGCTGCCGTATATTATAATATGTGTGGGAGGGGTTATAGCCGCTATCACGCTAGGTCCAGATGATGTCAGCGCCGGTTTATTGCAAGCGTTTCCGCCGAAGATGATCTTCTTTTTCTTGCTTTATCTTGTTCTTGGTTATGTGTTTTACGGCTCCTTTTTTATCGCATTGGGCGCTTTGTCTGAGAGCATGCAGGATGCACAAACCCTCACGACACCAATCATTCTGGTTTTAACAGCCTGTATCATGGTTGTGCCATTGGGGCTTAATGCGCCTGACTCGCCCCTTTTAACATTTGCAGCTTGGTTTCCGCTAAGCTCTCCTTTTGCCGCCATTATAAGGTTGGCATCGGATCCGCCTTGGTGGGAGCTCGTAATATCAGCTCTGTTTTTGCTTGTGTGTACTGTGGGAGTGGTCTGGCTTGCTGGCCGAATTTTGAAGTTTGGAGCCTTGTCCGGAGCGGGTGCGCAAGCTGTTAAAACATGGTTTAAGCGCGTGGTTTTACGCCGCAAGTCAGCCTAGTGACCTTTTTTTATATTCACTGTATAGTGCGCACATGAGTGACGCCGAAGATCCATCTGATAGTGCGCGCAAAGCTATTCTTGAAGCTCTGCTTAAGCATGTGCCTTTTGATGGTTGGACAAAAAAATCTCTTATTTCTGCCGTCCGTGACATAGACCTTCCTAAAGGCAGTGAAGAACTTTATTTCCCCGGTGGTGCTTTAGAGGCGATAAATTTTTGGTCGGATTTATCTGACACTCAAGTTGTTGAACATCTCACCTCACTTGATCTTGGCAATATGCGTATCCGTGACAAGGTTACGACGGGAGTTTTGAAGCGTCTTGAAGCCATTGGATCACATGAACAGGCGGCTCGTCGAGCCTTATCTCGCCTGTCATTACCAGATGCTATTGGGCAGGGACCTTCTCAGCTTTGGGCAAGCGCGGATGCGATATGGCGCGCCATAGGTGACACCAGTACGGATGGTAACTATTATTCCAAACGCTTGATACTATCAGGCGTTATTGGGAGTTCGATGCTGTCATGGCTTTCTGATGATAGCTTGGACAAAGGCAAAGCCAAAGAATTCCTTGATGCGCGAATAGAAAATGTGATGCGTTTTGAAAAAGCCAAATGGGATTTCAAAAAACGCACTGAAAACTTTCCAGACCCTGCAGAAATTTTGGGTGGTTTGCGATACGGTAATAAGTTTAGACGGCGCCGATCACGATAATATTCGATTTACATGGCCCATCTTGCGGCCTGCTCTTATCTCAGATTTTCCATATAGATGGATGAAGTGCTTAGGTTTAGCGGCAAACTTATTGGTCTGGTTTACATCCTCGCCAATAAGGTTGAGCATTTCCACGTTATGTTTGGGTGTTGTATCGCCAAGCGGCAGGTCGGCAATCGCGCGAATATGCAACTCGAACTGATCAATGCATCCCGCATTCTGCGTCCAATGACCTGAATTATGAACACGCGGCGCAATTTCATTGACGAGTAAACTGCCATCGGCAAGCTCGAAAAACTCCACAGCCATAACACCCACATAATCTAGAGCATTGAGAATTTTCCGTGCAAGTAACGGCGCTTTGCCGTCATCCCCGCTAGCCGGCGCTTTGCTTGTATATAGAATATGATTTTTGTGAACATTTTCGATCAATGGGTAAGCCGTAACCTCTCCTGAAACGGAACGCGCAGACACAACCGAAACCTCTCTGACAAAAGGAATAAAACTCTCAGCAATCAAAGGAACATCGCCCAGTTTTTCGTGAGCTGTATCTATATCATCTATTGATCGAATAATGGCTTGTCCCTTGCCATCATAACCCATCCGTCGGGTTTTTAAGACTAGGCCTTGCGGGTTTTTCTCTAAAAAGCGCTCCGTATCAGCAGCCGATTTAATGGCCTTAAAAGGGGTGACATCAACGCCAGCATTATCTTGAATAAATGTTTTTTCCAAAAGCCGGTCTTGTGAGGTCTCTAATACATTTACGCCCGGTGCGACGGGTGTGATGGCCTCGGCGGTATTTACGGTCTCAACCGGGATGTTTTCAAATTCATATGTTATCAAATCGACGTGTTTAGCAAATGTCTTGACGGCCTTAAGATCGGAATAGTCAGCTATTGTATATTCACTGGCGGCTTGAGCTGCTGGACTATCCTCCCTGTCGACAAATACATGGGTTTTGTAGCCAAGCCGAAACGCGGCATGACAAAGCATTTGCCCAAGCTGTCCCCCACCAAAAATGCCTATTTTTGCACCGATTTCTAAAGGCATTGAGTTTAGCCTTTGGGTGCGTCTGTAACAGCGGCGGACATTTTTTTACGCCATGAGATCAGGTTTTTTTCCACTGTCTTATCAGATAAACCAACAATAGAGGCCGCAAGAAGGGCTGCATTTTTGGCGCCGGATGCACCAATGGCTAATGTACCGACAGGTACCCCGCCCGGCATTTGAGCAATAGATAATAAGCTATCCAATCCAGAAAGCGCTTTGCTTTTAATCGGCACGCCCAGTACGGGTAAATGTGTCATGGATGCCACCATACCCGGGAGATGGGCAGCTCCCCCAGCTCCGGCTATGATGACTTTGATGCCTTTTTTGGCAGCTGATTTTGCAAATTCGGACATTCTGTCTGGAGTTCGGTGTGCTGAGATAATCTTAGCCTCATTGGGAATAGAAAGTTCATCTAGGATGTTGCATGCTTGCTTCATCGTTTCCCAGTCAGACTGAGAGCCCATAATTACGGCAATGGCAGGGGTTTCTGACATGTCTTTCCTTATATCTTGGAAAGCCTCTCATATTAACCAAAGTGGTCAGGGCGTCAAATCCTTATATGCGAAATTCATGAAAATTTCAGATTTTTTAAGAAAGCTAAGCCAGAGTGCAGTTCATTGCGGATTTTAGGATATTTTGATGATTGCGAATGCTTCAAAACTTACATCTGATTTACTTACAGGCGCGACAGAATTGGATGATTTGGAATTCAAGCGCTTGAATTCTGAAAATATAAGTCTCAAAGCACAAATTAGACGTCTGAGAAGATATATTGTCGAGTTGGAGCAAACGGCGGATAAAGACTCTCTTGTTCCAGTTTATAATCGACGCGCATTTATGAGAGAACTTGCCTGGGCTCAGTCCGTCATGGACAGATATCAAATTCCCTCGACCATTATTTATATTGATTTAGACGACTTCAAATCTGTCAATGACAGATATGGCCATGTGATGGGGGATGAAGTTTTGATCAATGTAGGAAAAACCCTTTCTGAGAACACGCGCTCCTGTGACATGGTCGCTCGATTAGGGGGTGACGAATTTGGTGTTTTACTTTTCAAAACGGAGTTGGAGGTTGGTAAAGCTAAGGCATCTGCATTATGTTGTCGATTAGCCGAGGCAACGATTACTCTACCGACTGGAAGTATCAGAACGAACGCGTCTTGGGGTGCTTCAAGCTGTTTGCCAAACATACCCATAGAGGATTTATTGTCTAAGGCAGATGTCTCCATGTATGAAGCTAAGTCTGCTATTCGCACCTAAATACGCTACGCAATAATATCGGGCGTAATCTGGTTTTCCAGATATGTAATTTGATCTTTGATAGAAAGTTTGATCTTTTTCATTCTTCCAACTTTCAG
Organism: uncultured Caulobacterales bacterium; assembly: GCA_964587545.1. Classification (GTDB taxonomy): domain Bacteria; phylum Pseudomonadota; class Alphaproteobacteria; order Caulobacterales; family Maricaulaceae; genus JACOMS01. The sequence goes on from CAZPLJ010000039.1 coordinate 7,269, forward strand.
CATATCAGCGACACCTGTTTCGACTATTGCTCTTATTTCAGTGTCGATTCGTCGATGTTCTGTTTTTAGATCATTTAACATGCTGATCAATTCGTCTTGACTGATTTCGTCTTCAAATTCGTCATCCATACAGTTATTTTAGATGACAAGCGTTAACCTTGGAAGAACAATCTGAATGACTTTTAACGAAAAACATGCTATAGATACTATGTATCTGGCAGTTCAGGAGGATTGAATGGGAAAGAGAGCGCATCTTCAAAAATTAGAAACTAAGCATGCAATTTTAGATGAAGAAATTAAAAACGAACTTAAACTTCCTCATCCAGACACTCTTACCCTAACAACACTCAAACGACAAAAGCTCCAGCTCAAAGATCAAATACACGCCTTGCACACCAATTAATCCAAGCTTGTCTTATTTCTGAGATTCTGGCACTCGCAAGTTAGAATAAAGGTGGTCGTATGTCAGAAAAAGTTGTTATCGTTACTGGTGGTGCAAAAGGTATCGGTTTGGCTTGCGTCAGACGATTTCTTGCGGATGGGTATAAGGCTGTTATTGCCGATATCAGCGAAGACGCGGGGCAAAAGGCCATTTCCGACTTGGATAGCTATGCCGGAAATGTAATTTTCATACAGACAGACATTTCCGATCGTCTTGAAGTCCACAATCTCGTCGCCGAGACACTTAGTATATTTGGTAATATCGATTTGCTGGTGAATAATGCAGGAATAGCCGTAAAGGGAGGGCTATTAGACTTAAGCGAGGAAGACTTTGCCAATGTGTTATCTGTAAATTTATATGGCTCATTTATGGCGGCTAAAATGGTCGCAAAACATATGGTCGAAGAAATCGAAAATCTTGAGGATAGGTCCCGGCTTAATCAAAAGCCCTTTAGCATAATTAATATGTCATCCATTAACGATCGAGTCGTTATTCAAAATTATCTGAGCTACGTCGTATCAAAAGGCGCTCTTCAACAATTGACCAAGGCTATGGCTCTGGAATTGGCACCTTATGGCATACGGGTAAATGCTATTGGTCCGGGAAGTGTCAAAACAGACATGTTATCAGGTGTTAACAGTGATGAGGAGGCGATGAAAATATTGATTTCCAGAACGCCTCTCGGTCGTCCGGCTATGCCTGACGAAATTGCATCGGTTGCGGCATTTTTGGCCTCCGATGATGCAAGTTACATAACCGGAGAAACCATATATGTCGATGGCGGGCGTTTAGCCTTAAATTACGTCATGGATCCAAAAGAAGAAGTTTAGCTTTCCGTAGAGGGCTTGAATAGACTCTCGAGCGTATGTTCTACTTTCGGTGCATCTTGAGGCATAGGTGCTGAAATAGTATCTTCAACTGGCTTCAAACTTTCTCCTGTCTCTTTAGCCTCAGCGGCATCTTTTTTGGCTTTTTTCACGGCCGCTTTTTTAACGACTTCGTCGAGATCGATTTGTGAGCAAAGTCCAAGAGACACAGGGTCTGTCGGGGTAATGGTGTTTATTTTCCAATGTGTCCGTTCCCGGATCGCTGAGATAGTCGGTTTAGTTGTACCTATGAGTTTCGAAACTTGGGCGTCTGATAACTCAGGGTGATTGCGGACCAACCAAGCAATAGCGTCAGGACGGTCTTGGCGGCGTGACAAAGGTGTATAACGCGGACCTTTCTTACGCTTACGGGTAGAGGTGGCAGCCTCGTTAGCAAAAACTGTTGCTTTGAGTTCATATTGTGGGTCTTTTTCACCTTTTTCAATTTCCTCACGTGCCAATTGGCCATTGGAAATAGGATCTGCTCCACGAATACCACTTGCAACATCACCATCAGCAATGCCTTGGACTTCGAGAATATGTATATCGCAAAATTGAGAAATTTGCTCGAATGTGAGGGCTGTATTGTCAATTAACCAAACGGCCGTCGCTTTAGGCATTAAAATCTTGGTCATACGGGGCTCCACGTAGCCGGAATTTAGATATTAAAAAAACCCGGCTCGGCCGGGTTGGTTTTTGTAATTCTGTTGTCAAAATCACAATATGTCAATAAAGGGTAAACTAGCCTTTAGCAAGCAACTTAGTTGTTTTTTGTAGCAAACAGAGACACAAATGGACGAAGAAAAGACAGAAAATTCAAAAATTTACTTAGGTGAGGACCTCTACGGCCTCTCGATTAACGAACTTCAGGAGAGAATCGGTCTATTTCAATCTGAAATTACGCGTTTAGAGAGAGAACTGACTATTAAAAGCGGTGAACTCTTGGCGGCAGATAAGTTATTCGGGAAAAACTCATAGTTGGCCTCTGGATTGCAAAACCTATCGAAAAACAAAAGGTCAGTATAATCGAATGGAAAATCAAGACATACATAAAATCAGTGAGTTAGATACTTTGACCAGTCAAGCAGAAAGTAGATTGCTGGAATTTACAAAGTCAGAGCTATTCTCGAAAACCTTTCGTGAAGGGATGGACATCGTAGAGGAAACAGCAGCTTATCTGGATGGACCTGGCCGCCATGAAAGTAAGAAACTTTCGCGCTCAGATGCGCTTGTCTATGCTTCAAATTCTATGAGGCTCACCACGCGATTGATGCAGGTAGCTAGCTGGTTGCTAGTACAAAGAGCGCTTAAAGAAGGTGAGATGTCTACGGCAGAAGCCCGCCAGGAAAAATATAGACTTGTGACCGAACAAAAGGCTGAAGGTGAACTTTCTTTTTCACGTCTAGCAAACGATGCCATTTCATTGCCTGCACTTTTGGTGGATTTAATCGCGCGCTCAGAGCAGCTTTACGAGCGGATAGTTCGACTGGATAGAAGCCTGTATGGCAGTATTGCAGCGCAGAGCGGGAATACTGTGGCCGATCAAATCACGCGTCTGCAGGCAGCATTTGGTGGGCGCTAAGCTGGTAAACTAACAATTACTTTTAGGCCGCCTTTTAAACTTTCTTCCAAGCTAAGGCTCCCTCCATGGCTTTGAATAATATCCTGAGAGATAGATAAACCTAAACCCACGCCTTCAATGTTTTGATTGCGTGAGGCGTCTAACCGATGGAAGGGTTTTAAGGCTTCGTCATGATCGGTCTGTTGAATTCCAGGGCCATCATCTTCAACAATAATATGAATTCTTTCAGCACTGTTTTCAGAAGAAATCCAACATTTATTTCCATATTTCAACGCATTGCTAATCAAGTTCTCGACCGCGCGTTTTAATGATGTCGGCTTAGCTTTGAATTGCACAGCTTCCGAGATGTCTATGTGAAGATTCTTAGGATCAAATCCTTTAGACACTTCCGAGATAAAAGATTTCAGTGTAATCACTTTGGTTTCTTCCCCCGACAATCCTCGAGCAAAATCCAAATAGGCATTAAGCATAGAGCTCATATCTTTAAGATCTTGGCGAGCCGCTCGATTTTCTTCTGTGTCATCTTGCATGGCGAGGTGTAAGTTTAGGCGGGTAATTGGAGTTCGAAGGTCATGGCTGACGCCAGCCAGGAATATTGTGCGTTGATCAACGAAACGCTTTATGCGTTGACCCATCTTCAAAAAAGAATGACCTGCCAGTCTGACTTCAGAGGCTCCTGACGGTTTAAAATTACTAATTTCTTGGCCTTTACCAAAGGCGTCAGCAGCCGCGGCTAATTCCGCAATAGGTCGAGCTTGGTTGCGAATGAATATTATGCTGACAAGCGTCAGTAAGACGGACGCTGTGAAGAGCCAAAATATAAAGACAAATCCGGTTGGGGCAAAGACACGTTCTCTGGCGGCTATAAATCGCAAAACGCCTTCATCAACTTCGACGCGAATATCAATATGATTAGGATAGCGCGTCGTGTCAAACCAGAACGGATCTTCCAAGCTTTGCGTCAATGCACGTCTAAGGGTTTTGTCTAGAGCCGAGAAAAATGCGTCTCGCGTTTTTTCAGGAAGCTCATCTTCCATCTGTAATGCGACCGATAACTCCATATTGGGTCTAAGCATATCATCCAAACGATTTGCCCGTTCAGAGCTTGGCTCCTGTTTGTAGAGTTCAACGGCAAGAGACACATCCGCTGCGACACTGTCTGATAAATTCGCTGTGACCGTGTCCCAATGTGCGTTGAAGAATATATAAGCCACAACCATTTGCATCAAAATAATGGGTATAATGATGATCAGCAGGGCCCGACCAAACAGACTTTTCGGGAGATATTTATTGATCGCTTTCAATTTATATATTGTCTGTTAGCAAACGATATCCATGACCACGGACAGTTAAAAGGTAGTCGGGCTCAGCCGGATTATCTTCAATTTTTCTGCGAAGCCGTGTCATTTGAACATCAACGGCGCGTTCGGATTGGGCTTTGATTTTCTCTGATAGTGCATGGCGACTAACAGGGGCGCCGCCGCATCGCGCGAGTAACGTCATGAGGGCTTCTTCGCCAGTGGTCAGCTTCACGCGGGTTTTGTTTTTTGTCAGCGTTAAACGTTCCAGATCATAAATATAGGGACCAAATTTGACCTTCGAAGCCGGGGCGGTTGTGCCTAAACGTCTAAAGATTGAGTCTATTCTTAAAACTAATTCCTCAGGCTCAAATGGCTTGGGCAAATAGTCGTCAGCGCCCGCTTTTAGGCCTTCTATTCTGTCGCTAATTTCACCCTTGGCAGTGAGGAGTATAATCGGGACATTACCCTTTTCTCTAAGAGCCCGTGTCAGGCTAAACCCATCTTCACCGGGCATCATAACGTCAACAATCAGCATATCATATTCAAGGCGTGTCATCAGGTGGCGCGCCTCAGCCGCATTTCTGGCCACAGAGACACGAAACCCTTGCTTACCGAGATATGTTTTTAACAGGCTTCGAATGCGATCATCGTCATCAATTACAAGCAAGTGTATCTCATGCCGTTCTAATTTGTTGGACGCTGATGGCATAGTTTACCTTAATTAATATCAATTACATATTGACTTGACGTCAACTGACATGAAAATGCCGCCTAATTCAATAGCGGACACGTCTCGCTTAGCAATGTTGGAATAAATTTATGATCGAAAAAGCTTATCATGATAGAGATGGCCAGATATGGATGGATGGTGAGTTTGTAGAGTGGCGTGAAACGAAAGTGCACTTGCTGACCCATTCATTACATTATGGATCCGCAGTGTTTGAGGGCGATCGTGCTTATGATGGTGAGATATTTCGCCTGACTGATCATAGTAAACGCCTCGTGAATTCAGCCGAAAATATGGGCTATGAAATTCCTTATACCGTCGAGCAAATTGATCAGGCCTGTAAAGAGACATTAGCGAAATCAGGACTTGGCGATGCCTATGTACGCCCTATCGCATGGCGCGGCTCTGAAATGATGGGTGTGGCCTCTAAGAATAACAGGATTCATTTGGCTGTCGCCGTTTGGCACTGGGGAAATTATTTCTCCAATAAAATGCAAGGCATCCGTCTGACTATGGCGGACTGGAAGCGTCCTGCGCCGGATACCATTCCGTGCAAAGCCAAAGGGGCAGGGCTTTATATGATTTGCACCCTGTCAAAGGATGCAGCGTCTGCTGCCGGATATGACGACGCGCTGATGCTGGATCATAAAGGACGCATTGCAGAATGTACGGGCGCGCATATTTTCTTTGCCCGGGACGGAGAGCTGCACACGCCAACCAATGATATTCTATTGGACGGCATCACCCATGACAGCGTGATTAAGCTTGCGGAAAAGCGCGGCATTAAAGTCTATAAGCGTGATATCTACCCCACAGAGCTCCCGCATTTCTCCGAGTGTTTTATCGTGGGGACCGCCGCCGAAGTGACTCCTGTTCGTGAAATCGCTGAGCATAAATATGTACCGGGTGAGATGTGTGAAACGCTTATGGCGGATTATGACGCCGCCGTGCATGGGAAGATTGCGGTTTAATTCCTCAAAGCACCACGGAAATAATGAAACCCAGTATAGGCTGACAATATCGCCGCAATCCATAATATGACGCCGGCGGCCATTGCCAAATAGGGGGGCTGGCCTGTGCCATCATTCGTTGGGGCGTTGCCGCTCATATTGGCCATCGCCAAAAGAAACAGAAAAATCGCCAGCATCTCAAACGCCGTTTTCCATTTGGCCAGTTTTGTCGGCGACAGCACAATTTGTGAATTGGCGGCATGTTCGCGAACGCCGCTGACCAGAATATCCCGCCCGATAATGATCATGGACGGAATTAGCACAACCCATAAAATACCGTGGCTTGTGGCTGCGGAGAGATTAATTGCAATAAGGCAGGTCGCGACCAAAAGCTTATCCGCGATGGGATCGAGCATACGTCCGAAATCAGAGACGACCTTCCACTTCCGCGCAAAATAACCATCCAGAAAATCCGTAATTCCGCATAAAATAAACAATCCAGTTGCCCATTTAAGCAGAGCCACACCTTCGGGTGTCGCGACAGACTTCCCGGCGATCAACCAGAACAAAAGCGGCAAAGACAAAATCCGCCCAATAGTGAGCGCGTTGGGCAACCAAGCTAATGGGTGTGCGGGGTTGGGTTTAGCCATCATGAGACATATCAGCGGGGCTCTTCAAAAGCTTATATCCTGTGATTATTGATATAATCGCGGCTAGCCAAAGAAGGCCTTGTCCAATCCACCACAAATAAGGAGAGGGCGTATCATAAATTATCATCACATTGTCAGAGGTGGATAAAAAACTATCCATCCAGGTTGTTAACCAAGGAGACGCGAGTAATAAGCAAACAGCTAACATGGTGATCGCCGTTTTGGCGGTTCCTAGACTTGTCTCTGGCCAACCTGTGTCTCGAAATGAGCTTCCTTTCGCTAGCCCGACAATGATTTCCCTAGCGATGATAATAATGGCGGGTATCATGAAAGCCCAGCTCATCAAGCCATGTTTCCAAATCACCCAAACCATAGCCAATAATGTCCCCAATATGAGCACTGTGTCTGCTATATCATCAAACCATCCAAATTTTCGATAGCGTGAGTTTTCAGCGCCTCCAGTCATATCGTCAAAAATGTCTGTGAGAGCCGCTATGGCAAATAGAAGTGACGCAAAGATAGCGAAATGCAGATTATCAGGCCATCCCGTGACAATAACATACATCACAACGGGGCTGAGTAGAGCCCGTATAAGTGTCAATCCGTCGGCGAAGGCCCCGCCAACTTTCCTAATGCTGTCATTATCCTCATTCGTTGAAGTATCCATATATTATATCTGCAAGCTTAGCGCTTATCCCCTCTGCCTTTTCCAGCTCTGCCCGTGAGGCGTTGCTCACGGCTTTGGCTGACCCGAAATATGCCAGCAGGGCTTTCTTTCGGCCCGGCCCGACTCCCGCAATAGCATCCAACGGATTGCTTTTCATCTGTTTTTTACGTCTTGACCTATGCGTGCCAATAGCAAAGCGATGTGCTTCGTCACGCAGGCGCTGCAGATAATATAAAACCGGCGTTTTAGGAGGTAAAGAAAACTCTGCGCGACCATTCATGTGAAAACTTTCACGACCAGCATTTCGGTCGGGTCCTTTGGCGATGGCTACAAGGCATATTTTCTCTAGGGCGCCTAATTCCGTCAGTACCTCTGTCACCGCGGACAATTGTCCCTTGCCGCCGTCAATCAAGACGAGATCGGGCCAAACCGCTGTATCTTCTTTAATCAAGCGGGTGAAACGCCGCCTTAAGACTTCGCGCATCATGGCGTAATCATCGCCGGGCTCGATCGTGATATCCTTTATATTAAACGTCCGATAATCCCGTTTATTGAGCCCCTCGGGCCCGGCCACAATAAATGCTCCGACGGCGTTAGATCCTTGGATATGGCTATTGTCATAAACCTCGATGCGTTCCGGTGGCTCGCCCAGATCAAATGTTTCCGCAACTTCACGTAAGAGCTTGGCTTGAGACGCTGTTTCGGCCATTTTGCGCGCCAAGGCTTCTTCGGCGTTTCTAATGGCGCGGTCGATCAAGGTTTTCTTCTCGCCGCGACTAGGCGTGTGGATCGTTATATTGCGTCCTGATCTCTCCGACAAAGCCGTCTGGAGGAGTTCAACGTTGGGTAGGTCTTCACTGACGAATATTTCTTTCGGGATGGGTTTTTTGAGATAATATTGCGCAAGGAATGCATCTAATATTTCATCTGGGTTTTGATCTTTGGAATGGCGCGGGAAATAAGCATTATTTCCCCAATTTTGCCCAGCGCGGAAAAAGAAGACTTGAACGCAAGATTGACCGCCGCCTGAATGTATTCCGATCACATCGCCTTCTTTGAAGGTTTTTGGATTTATGCCAGTCTGGTTAGCACTGATTTGAGCCAGAGCATTAAGTCTGTCTCGGATCTCAGCGGCTTTTTCAAAGGCCAAATTTGATGACGCCTCTTGCATTTGATTTTGCAGGCGACTGCGTAATTCATCTGACTTGCCGCTCAGGAAGTCTTCAGCGTCCCCAATAAGCTCGCCATAATCTGCGATTGATATTTCGCCTGTACAGGGCGCCGCACAGCGCTTGATTTGATGCAGCATACAGGGGCGCAAGCGCGCATTGAAAATAGAGTCTGTGCAGTTCCTTAGGCGAAAGGCGCGTTGGAGTGTATCTAATGTCCGGTTAACGGCTCCGGCGGAGGCAAAGGGCCCGTAATAATCGCCTTTGGTTTTCCTCGCGCCGCGATGTTTCTTAATTTGCGGGGCCGGGTGATCCTTTCGAACAAGGATATAAGGAAAGCTTTTATCATCACGTAGAAGTATATTGTATCGTGGCTTTAACTGCTTGATGAGTTGCGCTTCCAACAACAGCGCCTCTGTCTCGCTTTCCGTGATTACGAATTCCATAGAGATGGTCGCGCGGATCATACGCTGGATACGGATTGTATGGCCTTTGTAGCGTGTGTAGGACGTAACCCGGTTTTTCAGACTCTTTGCTTTGCCAACATATAAAACCGATTCATGATCATCGAGCATGCGATATACGCCGGGTTTGTTAGGTAGCCGTTTTACATAGTCGGCAATCAGAGACGGGCCGTAAGCGGTTTTTTTATCCGGCTCGTCCACGTGGCCTATTTTCGGCTTTTGACAATTTCAACGCCGGCCGCGTCCGCTTTGAGAAGGGCCTGAGGCTTGGCAATCCGCACCGCACATCGTGCAATGCGTGGATCAGCCGATAATGCCCAATCACATATACGAGCCGCCAAAGTTTCGACCAATTGCACATGGGCTTCAAGTGCGATTTCCTCGCATTTGTCCGCGATAAGTGCGTAATCAAGGGTTTCATTTAATCGGTCATTTTTGGGTGGCGGCATATCTCCCATGTCAAGTTCAACATCAATTATGACGGGTTGGGTGCTTTCATGTTCATGGGGGTGAACGCCAATAGATGCCTGAATTTGCAGGCCCCGAACGAAGATACGGGTTGCTGGCGCTTGATGGCCTCGCAAAAGTCGGAATATGGATTTACGTGCCATCAATATCTCCGATCATTAAATCTTCTGTTTTCCAGTTGAGATGTTGCCCGCTGTCGATGGCGAGCATTTGGCCGGTCACAGATTTAGCTTCAAGTAAATAAAGAACCGCCTCAAAGATTGCTTCTTGTGAGGAACCATGCCCGAGCAAGGTTGCTCTTTCTTCTGCTATGAAGTCAGCTTTTGTTTGAGTGGTATTTTGCAAAGTCGGGCCCGGGCCAATACCATTTACGCGAACATTAGGCGCGAGTGCCTGCGCCATTGTTTTCGTTGTCCAATAAAGTGCGGCTTTAGACAGGCTATATGTGAAGAATAAAGGATTGGGTTTAAGAACGCGTTGGTCCAACATGTTGATGATGCAGCCTTTTTCGTTTTTCGGCATCTGTTTTGCAAAATCGCGTGATAGGGCTAATGGGGCCTTGAGATTAATATCAATATGGTGATCAAATAAGGGCGCGCGAAATGTTTTCAAGCTATCGGGTTTAAACGTAGAGGCGTTATTGATCAGGGCTATCAGAGGCATACCCAAACTATTAGCGGCCTTTGATATCAGAGCATTTACTTCGTTGGGCAAATTTAAATTAGCGTCAACGGCAACAGCTTTTCCGCCATTATCTTTTATTTGATTAACTAGGGTCTCGGCATTCTTTTCGGATCGATTATAATGGATTGCAACAGCCCATCCTTTTTCCGCCAGACTAAACGCCAGATGGCGCCCTATTCGGGTGCCAGCCCCCGTTATCAGGACGGCTTTCACGCGCGACGTATCCGGGCGCGCTCACCGCAAGACGGCCGGCCGACCTCCACACAGGCAAGGCCTGGTAGTTTCGGCTCTAATCGGTCAAATATCCATTTGGCGATTTGTTCTAAGGCGGGCTGTTCCAAGCCTTCGACATCATTGAGAATGGTATGATCCAAAGGGGCGATCGTTTCCGAGATAATCTGTTCTATTTTCCAGAGATCCTTGACCCAGCCTTTATCCGCCTGCGCTTCGCCTTCAATTCTCACAGATCCTGCGAAAGAATGACCATGAATTTTTTTGAAAACATCATTGGCATCATCATGCTCAAAGTAATGAGATGCTTCAAATTTGAAGTCTTTTTCGATTTCAAAGGTCAATGCCATAATGGCGGTCTATACCACGCGGGCGACAATCGCTGCAATGTAAAGTGCATAACCAATGAGGAATATTGCGCCTGTCTTTTTCCCGATGGGTTGGCGGGTTAGGATAAACATCATTAAGGCCGCCATCGCCACAAGCATGACCCACATATCAAAGACGTAAAGTTCCTTTGCTATCGCGACAGGCCCGGCCAGAGTAGCGGCCCCCATAACGGCAAATAAGTTAAAGACATTTGAGCCTAAGACATTTCCAATCGCGACTTCTGAATGACCGCGGCGGGCCGCGACAAGGACTGTTGCGACTTCTGGTAAAGACGTACCAATCGCGACGATAGTTAGTCCGATAATGGTGTTACTAATACCAAGTATTTTAGCGATATTAACCGCGTTATCGACAATTAAATTACCACCAATCGCAAGTCCTATAATGCCAACGATGACAAATAAACCGGATTTCCATACGGCATCGGGCAAGCCATCTTCACCTTCGTCTATTTCGGTCATTTCTTGCAGTATAGGGTCGTCCGCGCCCGCGGATCCCAAACGAAACATCCAGACAAGATAAATAAGGATGCCTGCAAACAATATGGCACCTTGCCAAATCTGCATTGGATTATGAAGAAAGGCCAGGAGAATAAAAACAAGTGTCGCTATCATGCAGACAAATGCGTTTCTCGCGACACCCGGCATATTTGTGGGGATCGCCATAATAAGAGCGGGTGCGCCGAGGGCTAACAAGACGTTTGCAATATTGGAGCCTACGACATTACCGGCGGCCAAATCACCAGCGCCATTTAAGACGGCCTGAATTGCGACCACCAGTTCTGGGGCAGAGGTACCAAAAGCAACAATAGTGAGCCCGACGATCAACGCCGGGATGCCCCAATGGCGAGCGAGGGAGGCCGCACCGCGCACCATCCAGTCGCCTGCCCATAACAGGATAACAATCCCTATGAGAAGTAGGAGAAAACTAAGGCCAATGCCCATAAATTACCTTAGTCGAAGCGCTTAAATTCGAGCAGATTTAATCCGCCGAATAGCCCAATTGTGATGATGAAAGCAAAAAGAGCAGGGTTGAGCGAAAATAGCCCGAAAATGCTAATGCCCCCGGATAAAATCAAACCAGCCATGTCCAATGCTCCATCTCTATGATTTATTGCAAGAATCTACGCCCTATAACTTGCTAGATCGTAAAGGCCAAGGACAGAATAGCGTGTTGAAAGAAACTGACCAAGGTTGTTTGTCGCAGGCAAAACTCTGCTAGTCTTTCTATATGATTCGTCTGGTATCAATATTTCTGGCCATCGGCGTTGTGGGGTGTAGCTCCGGGACACAAGGCAATTTGCAACCTTTTCAGCCATTTCCGGGCCAAGGGCAGTATGTCAGGCCCTTTTATCAGAACCCCGCTCCAACGCCCCGGATACCACCCACGGATACGTGTCGCTCGCAATTATATCTCAATCTTGTGGGACGCCATGAGGGAAGTATCTATGTTGCAGGATTGCCATCGCCAAAACGGATCATAAAACCGGCTTTTACAGAAGGTTTTGACTACGAACAGGATGATTTCTTTTACTCTCAGCCACCTTTGCTTCAAGTGACAGATTATTTGGCTGACCAGACCTTATACGCCCCGTCTATTCGAACAGTTAGCGATTTGCTCCAATTAGGGCCAGCTCAGGATGATAGATTGACGATTGAGCTAGATAATCAAAACTATGTTCAAGCCGTTCGCTGCGAATGATCTACATTTCAGACTTTAAATATCCACAAAAGATGGTTAGGTCTCTCCCATGATGAGAAGATTTATAAATATATTCGCCTTTGGCTTGATCGCATTTTCGACGGCAGCGCATGCCGCTGACCCTTTTACAGTGGCTGGCGTCCCCGTAGATGCAACAGGTGAAAGCGCCATTGAAGCGCAGACAATTGCGATTTCAGAGGGTCAAGTTGCAGCGGCTCGAATTATACTTGATCGCCTGACGCTCGGTTCCGAAAGAGCGTCAAAAGGTCTGCCAGAAATTACAAATGAAAATGTTGCAAAACTTATTCGTGCTCTCGATATTTCAAATGAGAAACGTTCAGCTAATCGATATTTGGGCAATATCAAGGTGGCGTTTAACCCGTCGCAGGTTCAGAGTTTCCTTCGTCAAAACGGTTTCACCATGGTCTCGACGCAAACCCGGGAAAGGGTCGTTATACCCATTCTAAGCGGCGAAGCTTTATGGTCAGATAATGATTGGGAAAAAGTATGGCAGTCAGGAGATCAAGCTTATTCTCTAACACCTGTCCGGGCCATTAGCGGTGGTTCAACATCTTTGACAGCTTCGCAGGCGCGTTCCGGGGATTTGAATGCGCTGCAGTCAATTGGTCAAAGGTATGGAGTACAGCAGATATTAGTGGCTGAGGCCTCGCAATCTATTTTAGGTGTGACCGTCAGTTTAACCGATATATCGCTAGATACAGGAGAGCGACAAAATCTCGGCACTGTGACGGGTCAAGATTATCAGCAGGCCTCTCTAGCCGCTATCGCGCTTTTGGAAGATCAATGGAAAGCGGCGTCTGTCTCGCTGGCTGAAAATGCGGAAATCATGACTGTGTCTGTTTTATACCGCACCCATCGCGATTGGCAGAGTTTGCAAGATGCTATTAATGGCTCAGCGCAAATTCAGGGCGCGCGACTGGATGCTCTGTCAAAGGACGGAGCTTTGATGACCGTGACATATGGCGGTAACTTTGATCGGCTTCGCAACGAGCTATCTTATAAAGGTGTAACGATCGAGCGTCATCCAACTCTGGGCGTAGTGTTGAGCCGGACCGGTCAGTTTTAAGAGATGGACAGACAAATTCCGCTAGAATTAAGCGGAAGAGAGACATACGCGTTTCAAAACTTTGTTATTGGTGAAAGCAATCGTTTCGCGGTTACGAGTCTCAAGAATTGGCGTTCTTGGAGTAGTCCGGTCCTGCTTATATGTGGTCCTGAGTTTTGTGGAAAAACACATTTGCTCTCGGCCTGGGCGCATGAAAATGACGGCAAATTATATTCTGGAGACGTGCAACGCGATAATCGTATAGGTCTGGATGATGCCAATCAATATGATGAAGAAGTCTTATTCACGCTGACTAATATGGCATTGAATGGCCATATTGAGGCGCTTGTTTTGACGTCGCGGCTTATGCCGTCTGAGTGGGGTGTGGAGCTCCCGGATCTTATCTCACGCTTGAGCAATATTCCGGCGGCAAATATATCTGAGCCTGATGATGATATTTTAGACGCAATCCTGCGTAAATTTTTCGAGGATAAGGGCAGGGTGGTGTCGAAAGACTTGGTGTCATATCTCTTGAAATCACAAGACCGATCTATTCCGGGACTTAAGAGCATTGTGGATGCCTTGGATCTTTCAGCGCGCGAGACAAAGCGGGATTTGACCCGAGCTTTTGCCGCAAACTTTTTAAAATCCTTGGATTAAAACGGGCTCTTACAGATAAACTCTCGTGGCTCGCCTCCATTGGGATGTCGAAGCATGAGGCCTTCCGCGTGAAGCAATAGTCTTGGCGCGGCCTTGAAGCTCTCATCACCGGCATAAATCCTGTCTCCTAAAATGGGATGTCCGATTTCCATCATATGCACGCGGAGTTGGTGAGAGCGGCCAGTTTTGGGATAGAGATATAGACGTGTGCGATCTGAAAGGCGCTCAGCAATCTCCCATTTTGTCAATGCGGACTTGCCAATTTCAAAGTCAACTTTTTGCCGAGGTCGATTTGGCCAATCCGCGATTAGAGGCAGGTCGATTTCGCCTTCATCCTGCTCAACAATGCCTGCAACGACAGTGACATATGTTTTTTCGATATAGCGCTTTTCGAACTGTAATCCTAAATGGCGTTGCGCGGCTTTGTTTCTTGCAAATACCATTATACCCGATGTAGCCATATCCAATCGATGCACCAGTAAGCTATCCGGATGTTCGGATTTCAAGCGCGTTTGTAAACTATCCTTATGGGTCTCAGCTTTCCCCGGAACGCTTAAAAGACCGCTAGGCTTATTAATCAATATCAGGTCGTCATCGATATGCAGAATATCAAGCACACCTTGAGGAGGATTATATGTGAATGTGCGATTGACGGTAACGTCCAATCACTCGTTTAGAATAATTGGATCACCTAGGCCCAGCTCTTTTAGTGGCTCTAATTGTGTTTCGGCATCTCCGACGACCAGATAATTCATCGCATCGGGGCGAATATATTGAGCGGTTAAAGATTGGACATCTTCTAATGTCATATCCTTGATTGCGGCCGCATTTCGCGCGCGGTAATCGGCCGGGTAATCATAGGCGCTCATTTCCCCAAGCATCCCAAGCTTATCAGATAAAGTTTCATTTTTCAGGGCCTGACCTCTTAAGAGAGCGTCTTTCATGACGTTAAGTTCATCCGACGTAAAATCAGGACCGTATGAGGATAGGATATCCCGGATAAGTTGGATAGATTCTTTGGTGACATTTGTGCGCACACTTGAGCTAACGCCAAAAGACCCCCGATCCGCATCACCGTTAAATCCGGAGCGAACGCCATATGTGTAGCCCTTATTGACCCTAAGTTCCGTGTTGAGCTTAGATGTATAAATTCCGCCCAGCGGAAAATTGATTGCCTCAGCTAACGGATAATCTTCATCACGCGCGTTCAAAGACGGTCGATTAATCCGCAGAACGGATTGTTTAGAACCGGATACATCGTAGAAATAAATTTGAGCTTTATCGACGGCATTGGGTTGGGGGAGGTTTATGGTTGGTGGTTTAACGGTGAGACCTTCAAACCCGAACGCTGATTTGATGTCAGATGTGTCATAATCTCCAACAATCCTTAGCTTGGCTCCCTCCAAACTATAATTATTCGCGTGAAAGGCTTTGAGATCATCCAGCGTGACCCCGTCTAGTTTCTCAGCGGGGCCGCGTGACGTGTAATGATATATATGATTTGGAGGATATTGCAGTTTCGAATTTTCACGCGCGGCGATGGCGTTGGGATTGCCTTCTGATTGCACGATCTCCTGTAAGGTGGCTCGTTTGAGGATATCAAATTCTTCTCTGTCCCAGCGTGGCTGGGTGAGGATTTCTTGAACGAGCGCGACTGTTTTGTCGAAATTACGTTTAAGTGTCGTACCGGACACAAAGGTCGCCATATTGCTGTTAGATATTGAAATGGATGACCCCAGTGCCTTGATCGCGTCTTCGAGTTCAGCCGTGGTTTTATTGGAGGTGCCTTTTTGCATAAGCTGCGCTGTCAGGTAGGGGATGGCGGGCTTGCTGACATCACCGCGATTGCGGCCAGCATCTATCCTGAGCGAGAAATTGATAAGAGGCGTCTCGTCTGAATGTAGGCCATAAACTTCTACCCCATTTGATAAGCTCTCTCTCCAGATGTCGGCTTGAGGGAGATCATAGGTTTCACCAAAGTTAGGTTCAACGGTTCGGTCAAAAGAGGACGTCGTGGGCTCATCAATCACACGGCTTGCAGGATCAAAATCGACGGGCGCGCCTTCACCGGCGACCACTTTTTCTTTGACAATCTTAGCAGGCTGTGCGGGATAGGTCTCATCCAGTTTCAATTGGGTTTCGTCTTTTGGAACTATGCTGAGATAGAGGCGCGGATTATCTTTGATATAAGTGTCATAGACCCGCATCACATCTTTGGTGGTCACAGATTGAATGGCGGCGATATCTTGTCTGTAAAACCCCGGATCATCGGCGAAGAGATTATATTCGGCCAGTTGGATCGCTTTACCAAGCGCGCTTTGAATATTGCCGTAAAAGTCCACCTCAATTCCGGCTTTGATGCGGTCCAGATCAGCCTCCGATATGCCGTTTTGTTCAAACCGGGTGAAGGCCTTAGACAGGGAGGGTAGAAGCGCATCAATATCTTCGCCCTCATTAGGATTGATAAAGAGATACCACTCGCCGGAAATTTCTTTGGTATAGCTAAAGCCAGAGACATCCGACGTGAGCTGGTCTTCATCGATCAACACCTCGTTGAGCGGCGCGCGCTTTCCATTTGTAAGATAATCAACAAGAATATCGAGCGCGTAGCTATCAGGGTGGTATTGCTCAACGGTGGGCCAAACTGCGACAAGCTGCGGGACTTGGGCGAAATTATCTTCATAATAAAGTGATGTGGTTTCGCTTAAGGTTGATGGCTGCGGCGTGAAAGGGTCTATGTTCTCACCGCGTGGTATTTCCCCGAAATATTTCTCAACCAGTTTTTTGGCGTCCGCGACATCAAAATCCCCGGAGATTGTCACGGTGACATTGTTGGGCACATACCAGCGACTAAAAAAGTCTTTCGTATCTTTAAGAGTTGCTTCGTCGAGATCAGCCAGAGAGCCGATCACCTGCCAATTATAAGGATGGTCTTCCGGATAGAGGGTCTTATTGACGATAAAGAGCGCGTGGCCATAGGGTTGATTATCGACGCGTTGGCGCTTTTCATTTTTGACGACCTGTTTTTCATTATCGATGACATTTTGATTGACGGTTTTGATGAACCAGCCAAGCTTATCGGCTTCCGCCCAGATTACTTTTTCAAGCGCGTCTTTGGGCACAGCTTGAAAATATTGCGTCATGTCATGGGTCGTGAACCCGTTCGTGCCTTCACCGCCAATGCGCGTATTCATCTCATCAAGACCGCCATAGCCAAGATTCTCACTGTCTAGGAATAAGAGATGCTCAAATAAATGTGCAAAGCCCGTACGCCCAGGCGTTTCACGCGAAGAGCCAACATGCGCTGCGAGATTAATCGCGACCACCGGATCAGAGCGATCAACATGCAACACCACATCAAGGCCATTACCCAGCGTATATGTCTCGAAATTTATATTAAGATCTGTTGATGGCGGAGGCGTAACAGAGGTCGGGCTATCAATCGCCACATCGGAACAGGATATAAGGGCTGTTGAGGCTAAGAAGCCTAAGGCAAGACGTAGGTAATTCATTCTAACTCTTGGGGTTAAATGTGTTGAAATTTCATCCCACTTCTATCTTACTCTTTTCGGGATTTCCACAACCGAACAATATTTCGTCCAATTCGGCCCCATAAGGGATCTAGAATAAAAATAGCGAGGATAAGCATCAGGCCGAAAATCCAATGCGCGTCCTTAAAATAGAGCCATAAAAATAAACCGACCATGACAGGGTAAAAGAGATAGGCGATAAAAAGCCGCCGAAAGGCGTTAAGGCCCCGCTTCAAGTTTCAAGCTCGCGCGGCAGGATAAAATCGCTTAACTGCCAGCTCGCTTTTGATAACCAATGACCGTCATTGATCCGTTTAAGAACCGTGCACGCCCCCGTTGGATACGCATGAAATTCCCCAGTGAAATGGACATGCAGCTCCGCCCAGCCCGGATTATGCCCCAGCAACATAAGCGGATGGTCGGGTTCATCGCGGACGTCGCAAACTTTCAAAACTTGCTGCGCGCTGGCATGATAAAAATCGGAGAGATATTCAATCGCCTGCGCGCCGGGTATAGCGCGAATAAGCCGGATGGCGGTTTCACGTGTTCGCTTGGCGTCAGAGGACCAAATTATATCCGGCGCTAAACCTCTGGCATGTAGGGCGGCACCGACATTCACAGCGGCGCGTTGCCCGCGTCCATTAAGAGGTCGGTCATGATCAGACAGGCTTTCATCCGCCCAGCTGGACTTAGCGTGACGCATTAATAAGAGTCGATCGAGCATGGCCTATTATAGCGCTGGTCTTACAAAAATGACACAACTTATCTCGGGTATAACCGACGTGGCACCGAACCACGCTAAGGTCTGCTTTTGGCATAAGCGGATATGGTCAGCGTCTTACCTGAGGCGATTTTAAGCC
>CAZPLJ010000040.1:0-25582 GCA_964587545.1 uncultured Caulobacterales bacterium
TGGTCGGCAAGCTCCTTTGGGCAGATGAATGACTGTAATACGGTAGCGGATTTCGACCCAGCCTCAGTGTCCATGACGCTCAATAAATGGATTATCTCGGAACTGACGAAAACCGCCTCTGAGGTCACACGCTGTATCACGAGCTATCGGTTTAATGATGCGGCTGACGCGATTTACAAATATACATGGGATACCTTCTGTAACTATTATCTCGAAATGACCAAGCCGACCTTATCGGGTGATAATCAAGCCGAGTTAGCCGAGACACGCGCGACATTTGCTTGGGTGAGGGATCAGATCGTTAAACTGCTCCATCCCTTTATGCCCTTCATTACCGAAGATATTTGGCTAAAAACCTCAGATCGTGATCAATCGCTTATAATTTCCGATTGGCCAGAGCTAAGTGACAGCCTGATTAATGAAGACGCCACAGCTGAGATGAATTGGGTCATAGAGCTTATAACAAATATCCGTTCAGTCAGATCGGAAATGAATATCCCGCCCAAGAAAAAAGCGCCGCTTTTGATGATTGCCGATACACTTGATCCTCGCCTTGCGACCTATGCGGATGTCCTGTCGCCTATGGCTCGCGTTGAAACCGTTGAGACGGCCTCTGAAGCGCCTAAAGGCGCTTTGCAGACAATTGTCAATGGTGTCACCTATGCCATTCCTGTCGAAGGCTTGATTGATACAGGGGCTGAACGGAAACGGCTTGAGAAAGAAGTCGAAAAGACACAAGCGGAAATCGATAAGATTGATAAAAAACTATCTAATCCGAATTTCACAGAGCGCGCACCCGCCGCCGTTGTCGAAGAACAGCATAAGCGCAAAGCCGTCTATCAAGAGGAATTGGCTGCACTTAACGAGGCTCTCACTAATTTAAGCTAATTTTATCATTTTCAAGCCTTTATATTTAAAGCGTTATGGGGATTTGAATAAAATATGCACCAATTTGACGAACATCATCCCGAATTTGAGGGATTTTCGGAGTTTTACGCAAAAGAGATTTTACCATTCCTGGATGCCGGTGAGGAAATGCGTCTGAAGGCGATGTCATATGTGAAACGAGACGTGCCTTTGATGCTTATCGGATTGGGTATGTTACTCGCGTTTCTTTTTTGGAAATTTAAGGCGATCCAATTACTAATTATGGCAATGATGGGCGGCGGGGCTGGTATCGCAGGTTATATTGGCTGGCGTTTAAAAGATGTCAAAGAACGAACGAAAGACATGCTTGTTTCGAATATATGTCGTTTCGTGGGGTGGACATTTATGGAGGCGATTTATCAAGCGCCAGCGCTTGATACGTTACAAGAAAATGGTCTTTTACCCAAAAAATATGATCGCGTATCCTTCGAAGACAAAATGGAGGGTAAGGCTCATGGTGTCGATTTTGAGGCTCTAGAATGTCATATGGAAGTCGAAAATAAAAGCGATAAAGGCCCCAAATGGAAGACGGTATTCAGAGGCTCCCTAATGGTTTTGAATCTAGACCGGAAATTCTTGGGTAAGA
This sequence comes from uncultured Caulobacterales bacterium, assembly GCA_964587545.1. Lineage (GTDB taxonomy): Bacteria > Pseudomonadota > Alphaproteobacteria > Caulobacterales > Maricaulaceae > JACOMS01. Next base: position 1,514 of record CAZPLJ010000040.1, read on the forward strand.
CGGTCGTGTTGCGAGACAAAGGCTTCTTTAATCCCAAAAAAATCGCTGGCATGAAGCGGGTCGGGCTAGAGTCTATTAAATTTGAAAAATTATTTGAAGCTTACGGAACGGATCAGGTGGAAGCGCGATATCTCTTAACACCGGATTTTATGCAAAGGCTTATTGATCTTGAAACGTCTGTTGATGGTAAGAATGTCCGCTTTGCATTTCTTGATGGGCTCTTAGCCATCGCCATTGAAACCCCTAATCGTTTCGAAGCTGGCTCCATGTTTAAACCTCTATCAGACATGGAAAGGACACAAAATATACTCAACGAGATTGGTGCGGTTTATGATCTTGTTGACGGCATCGCCGCGCCCAGAAGCTTTGCTTAGATATCAAAGCTCCCCACAACCGGTACATGATCGGAAGGCTTAACTTCGTCTCTGCAATTACGATGGATTTTTATCGACCTAATCTCATCGGCTGCTTGCGGGGATAAGAGCAAATGGTCAATGCGAATGCCGTGATCTTTCTGCCAAGCGCCGCGTTGATAGTCCCAAAAACTATATTGCCCCGGTCGGCCGTCTAATTGCTCAAAGGCTTCTGTGAGGCCAATGTTTAAAAGAGAGCGAAACGCCTGATGTGTTTCGGTTCGATAAAGCGCATCACCCCACCAACCTTCGGGATCATGCGTATCTTTAGCTTCTGGTATGACATTATAGTCGCCCGCTAAAACTAGAAATTCTTCATGCGCTAGAAGGCTTTGGGCGTGTTTTTTAAGGCGCTCAAGCCAACCGAGTTTGTAGGTGTATTTTTGACTAAACCCATCATCGTCCATGACCGGGTTTCCATTAGGAAGATAAATAGAGGCGACCCGGACAGGTTTTTTATCGCCCATGACGACAGCTTCGAGATAGCGGGCTTGTTCGTCATTTTCATCGCCGGGCAAGCGCGCTGTGACGTCTTCAAAGGGTTTTTTCGATAAGATGGCGACGCCATTATATGATTTCTGGCCATGAACGGCGACATTGTATCCGAGGGCTTCAAATTCCAGTCGCGGAAAGCCGTCATCGACCGTTTTTATTTCTTGCAAGCAAACAATATCCGGCGAAACAGCGGTCAACCATTTCGTAATTGCAGGCATCCGTATCTTGACGGAGTTCACATTCCATGTTGCAATTTGCATAAGGGTTTAGGATGCAACTTCGAGGTCGAAGTCTTTATATTTTTCTTTGAGCTTGCGTTTTAATACCTTGCCTGTGGCACCAAGTGGAAGAGCCTCTTCAAAAACAATCGCATCGGGCAACCACCATTTGGCGCATTTTGCGAGTATTTTCTCTTTTATTTCTTCACTATCAGGAGTGGTGCCCGGAACGGGCTGTACGATGAGCATGGGGCGTTCTTGCCATTTCTTGTGGCGTACACCGATACAGGCTGCCATCGCCACGTCTGGATGGTCCATGGCCGCATTTTCAACGTCGATTGAGCTGACCCATTCACCGCCCGATTTGATGACATCTTTGGAGCGGTCCGTGATCTCAAGATATCCATCCGGATGTAGGGCTCCCACGTCACCTGTCCTAAACCAACCGTCCTCGGTAAACGAGTCTTCGCCAGTTCCTTTAAAATATCCTGAGGCAACCCAAGGGCCTCTGACATGTAGATGACCTGAGGTTTCGCCGTCTTCAGGTAACTTATTATCTTCATCGTCAACGATACGCATATCCACACCAAATATTCGACGACCAGCAAGGAGCTTATGCTTCACTGTGGAGTCATAGTCAGACAAATCTGTGTCATAGTGAGGGATGTAAGTCGTTCCCAGCGGGCTGGTTTCAGTCATACCCCATCCTTGTTGCATCGGAATGCCAAGATCCTGCTCATAGGCTCGTAATAAGGACTCAGGTAGGGCCGAGCCGCCCACCAAGGCTTTTCTGACACCCTTAATGCTATCATTCGTTTGTTTGACATGATTATAAATGGCTAGCCAAACAGTCGGGACACCTGCCATCAGGGTGACGCCTTCTTGTTTGATCATTTTTGTTAAAGACGCGCCGTCTAATCCTGGCCCTGGCATGACAAGTTTAGCGCCCACCATCGCTCCGGAGTAAACAAGTCCCCAGGCAGAGACATGAAACATGGGGACAACAGCTAAAATGGTATCAAGAGAGCCTCCGCCGACTGTGTCATGCAGGGCCCCGACCATCGCATGCATAATCGTAGAGCGGTGCGAATATAAGACGCCTTTGGGATCACCTGTCGTTCCGGAGGTATAACAGAGAGCGGACGCTGTATTTTCATCGAATCTTGGCCATTCCAATTCATTGGATGCTCCGTTCGTGAAAGTTTCATAGGCTTCAACGTCAGTTTTATATTCTGGCAAGCTATCTTGATCACATAGGGCAATCCATTTTTCTACCGTCGGGCAAAAAGCGGAAATACCATCAACAATTGGCCCGAAGGTATTGTCAAAAAAGACAAATTTATCTTCAGCATGTCCTGTCATCCAGGCAATTTGCTTCGGGTCCAAACGCGGATTTATCGTATGAACGATCGCGCCTATGCCTGATACGGCGTAATATATCTCAATATGGCGGTAATTATTCCAAGCAATTGTTGCGACCCTGTCGCCCTTTTTAACCCCAGCACGCAAGAGAGCATTTGCTAACTGTCGTGAGCGTTTTGCGCAGTCTGCCCAGGTATAGCGATGCTCTGTCATATCTGTCTCGAGAGTATATATTTCTCGATTGCCATGAACCTTAGCGGCGTGCTCGATCAGATCACTGATCATGAGCTCGCGCTTCATCATTAATCCTTGCATAGAATTCCCCATAAGGTTTTTTTATTGTTACCGACAAACCAGAGTTTGAAACAAGGGTCAAGCTTGCGCGGATAAAATTGATGTTATAACGCTAAAACATGCAAATTCCGACTTTTGATGATGTTATTCAAGCTAGCCAACGATTGACTGGGCATGCGTATTCAACCCCATTGATAAGATCTGATTATATTGATGAATTAACCCAACATAAGGTGTGGTTTAAACCCGAATGTAATCAGAAAGTTGGCGCTTTTAAATATCGCGGAGCTTTTAATCGATTGTCGGCATTGAAAGCTGAAGAAAAGAAAATGGGAGTTGTCGCTTTTTCTTCCGGCAATCATGCACAAGGTGTCTCGCGGGCGGCGAAGGAGCTTGGAATATCGGCTGTAATTGTGATGCCAAGTGATGCCCCGGAGGTCAAAGTTGCCGGTGTTAAAGCTGATCAGGCCAAAATCATTTTTTATGATCGAAATACACAAAATCGGGAGGAGATAGCGCAACAGATCTCAATAGCTGAAGGGCGCATCGTCGTACCATCCTTTGATGACCCTTACATCATCGCAGGCCAAGGCACTGTTGGGCTAGAGGTGGCTGAGGAAGCCGAACGTATGAATGTGTCATTTGATGCTTTGATCACCTGCATCGGTGGGGGAGGACTGTGTGCAGGCATTAGTCTCGCCATGAACGAACTTTCTCTTGAGACTGAAATTTACGGGGCCGAACCTGAAAAATATAATGATCATCAAATGTCTTTAAGGGCAGGTAAGCGGATTGGATTAATAGAGACGCCACATACATTATGTGATGCTCTCATGACCCCTAAACCCGGGGAACTTACCTTCGCTATTAATCAACATAGTCTCACGGATGTTTTCAGCGTGAGTGATGACGATTGTTTAAGGGCTATGGCGATAGGCAAAAAAGAACTTGATGTAACATTAGAACCCGGTGGGGCTGTGGCTTTCGCCTCTCTGTTGAACGGCAATATAGGGCAGCAGAACAAAAATATTTGTGTGATCTTATCAGGCGGAAATGTTGATCCAAAAATCTTAAAAAGGGCGTTAGATATCTCTATCGGTTAATTCTTTTCGAGCCTTTTCGAGCTTCTTGAGAAGTTCTTGGTGGATAGAGTTTGAATCTCCTCCGCCAAATGTGACGGCACCGGACGTATAGGTTGATCCAAAGGTTTCCGCCGCCGTAACGCTTTGTGAAATGCCAGATAAGAATTCCTTCTCCGTTAGGCTGCTAAGAGGGTGTATAAATGTCGCCCAAACAATTCCATTGGCTATGGCATAGCGCGCATCTAACACCGAGTCGAAATTTGCCTGAAGCATACGCGTTTGAACTTCTTCATTAAGAAAAGACGCTTGAAGGATTGGAGTCATTATGCGCATCCGATCTGCTTCTTCGTCATAAACAAACATGACTTCTCTCTCAGTGAGCTTAAAGACAACATTGTTTTCATTGACCGTGGCGCCCTCATCAAATTGTAGAATGAGTTCCTTAAGATCGGCTGCCGTCATTTCAACAGCGGGGGCTTCAATAGCTTCGTCTGAATGAGCCGTTACAGTTTTGGAATTACAGGCTGAGAGGCCCAATACGCTCGCTAAAATTAGGGTCTTAATCATTGTATTGGAAGGATAGCACATAAATCCTTATAAGGGCTCAATCCACGAGCGCAAATCACGAATAATTTTAATTTTTAGCTGCCGCGCGTAATATCTCGATAAATATTGTTGGGGGCCGTATTGCCATTTAGGCGAGCGCGATAGACTTGCATGTTTTCCATCACGCGCTGAACGTAATTTCGAGTTTCTGTAAACGGGATGCTTTCAAGCCAATCAATTGGGTCTATGTCGCCTTTGCGAGGATCCCCATAGTCTTTGATCCAGCGATTAACGCGGCTAGCCCCAGCATTATAAGCGGCTGCTGCCATAATGTAAGAGCCGTCAAACCTGTCGAGTAAATCATTGAGGTGCAGAGCGCCTAGCCGCGCACTATAGTGAATATCGCTGGTGAGTTTGGCGCGGCTATAGGATATGCGATGTTTTCTAGCTGTCGCTTTAGCAGTGCTATTTATCATTTGCATCATGCCATAGGCATTTGCGTGGCTAACGGCAGAATTATTAAATTCACTTTCTTGACGCGCGATAGCTAAGACAAAGGGTTTATCAAATTTATCCGATAGAGTCGTGATGGCTTCAGGTGTCGGATAACCGGATTCGGTTAGCATTGTTTGAAATCTTGAGGCCTGTTTTGCCGCTCTAACTGAAGGTCTCATAAAGTTGTATTTGCGCCCTAAGGCCGAAAGCAGAGACAAATGTTGAGGGCTTTCAACTACGTCGTCCAAATGAAAAGCAAACTGATTGAAATAATATTCTTTTTGAGCTTCTCCTAGAAGGTTCATAATCCGCACACGAGGGTCGGCGTCAAATTCAGCAGAAAATACAGTTGGATCCGATTCATAAGGTAACGAGATAAGTCGCCCCTGTTTGCCAAGCTTGTCGCTAGCGAGGAAACCGTAAAATGTGTTCGAAAAACGTGCAGCATCTGTGTAATGATCTTCGGCTTGGCCATTATTCATGGCTGAATTGGCGCGGCCCAACCAGTAATCGGCCCGACTTAGTGACACAGGGAAGGTAACACCATCTTTTAATTGTCGAAAATGTGTTTCAGCTTTTTGAGGGTCGTTCAACTTTGTTAGAGCGAGCCAGCCTGCCAAAAACTCGGCTTCGGCAAATCCTGTACCGCGCTCCATTCCGTGATGCTGTGTCAGTTGATAGGCGTCGCCATACTTTTTCTCTTCAATGGCCCAGCGCGCCATGATCTTCTTCTCAGTCCAGTTGAGTTCCTTGCCTCTTTCTGTTTCAGGGGCACTACCCATCTGTAAATATACAGGTAGAGCATATTTTTTTGTTTTCTTGCGACGTCTCCAACGTGCGCGTTCATATAAAAGACCAGGGTCATTCTGTAAGGATCTCGGGACCGAACTTACATATTTATCCATACCGCGCCAATTACCGCCTACATACATGCGAGCTCTCATGACGGCGGCATCATCTTTGTTCATCAAAGATAACAATGCTTGTGCTTTGGAATAATGGCCGCGGCCTTGCCATATAAGATAGTCTGCACGAGCGGCGTTATCTTCGCGCGTTAAACGGTGTTTGTATTTTCCATAAATCGATTTTTGGCGATCCCTTGTGAGCTTGGCTTCACGCCATGCCAGTTTTAACCACCGATCTCCCTCAACTTCATTTCCTTGATTGAAATAAGCTCTGGCAAGTGCAGCTCGTCCTTCGCCTGACACAGGGTCATTGCCGCGAAACCAAGAAATGGTTTCACTGGCCGAGAGTGGTTTGTCGAATAGTTTGGCTTCCGCTCTAGAGCGAATGGTTGTCATGCGAGGCCAATCCGAGAGATTATGTGCGACATAGCTGAGATCGCTTAAAGGCGCGTTTCTATCGCGGAAGGCTCTGGCCCATGTATAAAAATCGCGAACTGAGGGATCACTGGTTTTGCTTTTGATAGAGCTAAGCTCAGTCCAGCGTCGGCGCTCAATCGCATTAAGACCTGAGCGAAATAACTTGGCTTCTGATTTGCTGAGATAATTAGAATAATTTGGGGCAGGGGGCTTCAGGCGCGGATAAGGCGTATCTGCTATCGCATTGGCAGAGAATAGGCCTAAAATTGCCATAAAAACTGGCAAGAGTAGCATCGCTTTGATGTGACTCAGTGAAAATTTCATTGGCTCAAAGTAAACCCTGTCTTGCATGATACGCCATTACAGCGTTAAGAGACGTCCGAATTATGAATATAATGCAAACGCATGACTAAATGCGTGTATTAAAGTGAAAGTGCAACATGATAAGAGGATCAATTACAGCTCTTGTGACGCCTTTTAAGGGAGATGAGCTTGATGAACAGGCTTTTCAAGACTTTATCGAGTGGCAAATCGCGAGTGGTACGCATGGTTTGGTACCCTGCGGGACTACCGGAGAATCGCCAACGCTCAGTGATGAAGAGCATCGCCGCGTCATAGCCCTCTGTGTTGAGGCAGCCGCCGGACGCGTACCTGTCATAGCGGGGGCAGGGTCAAACGAGACGCGTGTTGCTATTTCATATTCAAAGCACGCTAAAGAATTAGGGGCTGATGCCACGCTTGTCGTCACACCTTATTACAACAAACCCAGTCAAGAGGGGATGTATCAACATTTCAAAGCGATCAATGATGCTGTCGATATTCCCTTGTTTGTTTACAATGTCCCGGGACGCAGTGTGGTTGACATTAACAACGAAACTGTTGGGCGATTGTCAAAACTTGATAATGTCATAGGTATTAAAGATGCTACAGGCGATGTGTCACGCGTCACAGAGCTTATTGATCTGTGCGGGGAGGACTTCATTCAGCTATCCGGTGATGATCCAACGACACTGGGCCATTCTATTCATGGCGGCACAGGTGCAATTTCGGTTGGATCTAATATAGCGCCCGCTGAATATGCAGCTTTTCATGAGGCGGCACTTAGCGGAGATTTTGCCAAAGCCCGAAAAATACATGACACGCTTGATCGTCTCCATAAGGACTTGTTCCTGGACCCAAGTCCCGCCCCGACCAAATATGGGCTTAGTTTGTTGGGACGCATGACTGCGGATGTCAGGTTACCAATCACAACCTGTCGGGATAGCACGAAAGAGGCCGTGAAAAGCGCAATGACGCGGGCCGGTGTAAGTTTTGGCCAAGCCTAAGAAAAAATCTGCTGGCACAGGACTTATCGCTGAAAATCGCCGCGCGCGTTATGATTACGCGATTGAGGATACATTTGAGGCTGGTATTCAGCTTTTAGGGACTGAGGTCAAAGCCCTGCGTGAAGGCCGCGCTAATATTGCCGAGAGCTATGCGGCCGTCGAAGGCAATGAAGTCATGCTTATTAACGCCAACTTTCCGATATATGCCCCTGCCAGCCAGTTTAATCATGCGCCAAGGCGCCCCCGTAAATTGTTGCTCAAGCGACGGGAGATAAATCGACTGCTAGGGGAGACACAGCGCAAAGGGCGCACAATCGTGCCCTTAAAGCTTTATTTCAACGACCGGGGGCTCATAAAGCTGCTCATCGGAATTGGTGTGGGTAAAAGTAATATTGATAAGCGTGAGACCCAAAAGAAGCGTGATTGGCAAAAACAAAAGTCCCGGCTTTTGCGCGAGCGCGGCTAAGCATCAATAAATTTTCTTATATCTTTGAAAACATTGAAAAACATCTCTTCTGTGAGGCGTTTCGTGTTCGTGTTATAGCGTGAGCAATGATAGCTGGAAAATAGTTTCACGCCGTCTTCTAAATCATAAATTTTATGATGCCCAAAAGGATAGTCTTTAAGGCGCAACCCTAAGGCTCGAACGGTATTGTCATGGGAGATTTTCCCCAGTGTGAATATGGCTTTCAGTGACGGTAGAGAATTTATCTGGTCAGTGAGAAAGGGGCGGCAGGCTGTCGCTTCTGCTCCAACAGGTTTGTTTTGCGGAGGTAAACATCTCACAGCATTGGTGATCTGGGCATCGACAAGCTCTAAGCCATCATCGATTTCTGCTCCGTAGGTCCCGCGACTGAATTTATACTTTTCCAGAGCGGCATATAGCAAATCGCCAGCCCAATCTCCGGTAAAAGGTCGTCCTGTGCGGTTGGCCCCATGCATTCCAGGTGCTAGCCCGACGATTAAAAGCTTGGGGTCTTTATCGCCAAAACTCGGAACGGGGGCATTGTAATAATCGGGGAGGCTGTCGCGCAATTCTAATAAAAATGCTCTAAGACGCGGGCATCGATCACATTCTCTTGGCGGTTCCGCAAATGTCATATAGCCTCGATATCAGGAGTGAGTCAGTTATGTCTGATAAGAAACGTGTTTATATCGCGCTAGGGGCCAACCTGTCCAACCCAAAGAGAACTTTTGCCAAAGCATTAGCGGGTTTGAGTGATGTTGCGGATGTGGTTGCCGTGTCTGGTTTGTGGCAAAGTCCCTCCTGGCCCTCAGGTCAAGGGCATCCTGATTACATTAATGCCGTCGCGGAATTAGAAACGGCGCTTAATCCGTTGAAATTGCTTGCATATATTAAAAGGCTTGAAGTCAAATATGGTCGTATTGAGTCTGAGCGTAATGCGCCGCGTCCGTTAGATTTGGATATATTGGATTATGATAGCCGTGTGATTGATGTGGAGACACTTGTCCTGCCACACCCTCGAATGCTGACGCGGACCTTTGTACTATTTCCGCTTGAGCAGATTGCTCCAAACTGGAGAGACCCCGTCAGCGGCGAAGATATTTCACAATACATTGCACAATTGCCTTTAAATGATGTGGATTCTATCAAGTTTATGGGAGTGCTTTAGTCGGATTACTGTAAGCACCTTAAAGACAATGATAAGTAGAAGTTTTCCTGCAGATAACACAGTTATAACTTAAAAGTGTTCAATCACCACGCGAAAACAAGTTATAACTTCACCCATAACTAAGTTTTCTGAAAGGACTTATTATGTTCAAGGTGTGGAAATCTGCAGCGATTGCTTTGCTGCTTGTTGGGGGCTTAAGCTATACGGCCGAAGCTCAAACGGGGCGTTACTACGGCAATAATTATGCCGTTCAAGGGTCTGTAGGCTTTGGTGGTAATCAATTTATCGGCAATAGAGGGTTTGTAAATAACCGCCGCTTTGTTAATCAGCGTAATTTTTACTCTCCGCAATACTCAGGTTTTAATCGAGGGTTTAGCTCAGTTGGGTTTAATCGTGGATTTAACACAATTGGCTTTAATCGCGGTTTCAATTCATTCAATCGCGGATTTAGTAACAGAAGTTTTGGTAATAGAGGCTTTGTCGGCTTCCAAAGCCCAAGGTCTGTTGGATTTGGCTCTAGCGGCAGGCAATTTGGGGCCCGTAATTTTGGCTTCAGACAATCAGGGTTTCGTTCCGGACAGTTCAGCCGCAATAGGTTTGGAACTGGTCGTAGAGGTTACTAACTAAACATTATTAGCGAAAAGAATATTCTTAATCTTAAGAATATTCTTCGCGGTTTTGACACAAAAAACCATAGCTAAATATATATCGTTTACATAGTTACTGGAATTATTACCAAATATTCGTAATCGAATTTGCTGTAATGCATCGTGTATGTTTACAGAGAATAATGTGTTTTACTCAGGATCGACAATAATCTTGCTGGTTTTATCGCCCTTGGTTCGTTTGCCTTCTGGCCAGTCACCGGTCGTCATGAAGATAAGCTCTTTGGCGATATCGGCGATATTGTCACCCATACGCTCAATGTTTTTCGCCATAAAGAGCACGTGCATACATCCTGAAATGTTGCGCACATCCTCCATCATATAGGTGAGCATTTCGCGAAACAGGGCATTATGTGATGTATCGACATACTCGTCATCCGCCCTTACTTTTTCGGCAAGCTCGGCGTCGCGGGTTTTGTAAGCCGTCATGATAGACTTTATCATATCTTGCACAAGGTTACTCATGCGGATCAGGGTTTCAATCGGCCCCGTATCAGCCTCAGCCTTGGCAATCGTATTGGTCCGTTGGGCCATATTTCGGGTTAAGTCACCCATCCGTTCCAGATGTCCCGCGCATTTTAATGTTACAACAACATGCCGTAGGTCTGCCGCAAAGGGTTGGCGGAGCGCGAGAATTTTAACCGCTAATTCGTTGAGCTCCGCTTCAAGTTTGTTAAGCTCTTTGTCGCCTTTGATGACCTGTTTAGCCAAAACCCGGTCTTCTTTGCGCAAGGCGCGCGTCGCGGCTTTGAGCTGTTTTTCAACGATAAAACCCATTTCTAAGAAAAGAGCCTCTAGCCTTTTAATGTCCTCATCAAAAGAGGATACAATATGGTCCTCACTCATGGTTATCCTATCCGACCAGAAATATAGTTTTGGGTGCGTTCTTTTTCCGGGTTGGTAAAGATAGCTTCTGTGTCGCCACTTTCTACAAGTTCGCCTAAATGGAAGAAGGCGGTCTGTTGAGACACGCGTGCGGCTTGTTGCATGGAGTGTGTCACGATAACAATGGTATAGTTTTTTTTCATCGTCTCCATCAGGTCTTCAATGATGGCTGTCGCAATAGGGTCAAGCGCCGAACAAGGCTCATCCATCAGGATAATCTGCGGATCCACGGCAATCGCACGGGCAATACATAAACGCTGCTGTTGTCCGCCTGATAGACCTGTGCCAGGCTCATCCAGCCTGTCAGATACTTCGTCATAAAGCCCCGCGCGTTTTAGCGAGGTAATGACGATTTCTTCCAAATGCCCCTTAGATTCTGCCATGCCGTGAATGCGAGGGCCATAGGCGACATTTTCAAAGATAGATTTCGGAAACGGGTTGGCTTTTTGGAACACCATCCCGATGCGTGACCGCAAGGCAACGACATCAACTTTGGGATCATATATATCCTGACCTGAAAATTCAATTTGGCCGCTGACTCGACAGATATCAATTGTATCATTCATTCGATTGAAACAGCGCAAAAAGGTTGATTTTCCGCAACCCGACGGGCCGATTAAAGCTGTGATTTGATTTTCCGGTATGTCCAGGCTGACATTATCGATCGCCTGTTTATTACCGTAAAAAACATCTACGTTCCGCGCAGTCATGATTGGTTTAGCAATCACTTCTGCTGCTTTGACATCTATGTTCATAAGTCGTCCCATTACCAACGCCGTTCCAGTCTTTTACGCAGGTATACAGCAAATAAATTCATTAGCACCAGAAATATCAATAATACAATAATCGCGGCTGATGTCCGCTCAACAAATCCTTTTTCCGGGCTATCGGCCCACAGGAAAACCTGCACGGGTAGGGATGTCGCTACATCCGTTACACCTTTAGGGATATCAACGATAAAGGCGACCATGCCAATCATCAAGAGTGGCGCCGTTTCGCCCAGCGCACGTGCCATACCTAAAATGGTTCCGGTTAACATTCCGGGCATCGCCAAAGGTACCACATGGTGAAAGGTGGTTTGTGTCTTACTGGCGCCGAGTCCTAAAGCGGCATCTCGAATATTTTGCGGAATAGAGCGCAATATAGAGCGTGATGCGATAATGATTGTCGGCAACGTCATAAGAGCCAAGACGATTCCTCCTACAAGAGGCGTTGATCTTGGCATATTAAAGAAATTTAAAAAGACGGATAAGCCCAACAAGCCAAATACAATTGATGGTACCGCCGCTAGGTTGTTAATATTGACCTCAATCATATCAGTCAGACGATTTTTCTTGGCATATTCTTCCAGATAAACCGCCGTTAAAATGCCCAATGGGAAAGAAATTAGAAAACAGACGAGAAGACTAAAAAAGGATCCTATTGCAGCGCCTAAAATACCTGCGATTTCTGGCTCCCGACTATCGCCGTTTGTAAACAAGGTCCTGTTAAATTTCTTCTGTATTTGCCCTTTGTCTTTGAGGGTATTTATCCAGGCGATGTCTTGATCTTTAAGTCGTCTTAAATCTTCAGGAATGTCGGGATCAATTTTGCCTTTCATGAAAAGGTCAGTTTCAGATGATGCGATGACCCAAATGCGCTTTGTTGTTCCAATCAGGTCCGGATTATTGGCAACGCGTTCACCCAAATCAAAGGCCGCGCCGGAGCTGATGAGCTTATAAAGGCGGTTTCTCTCACGCCTTTCTGTGACATTTGGAATAAGGTCGGTTAATCCATTGAGTAAGAGTGGTTTATAATTGGCCTGTTTTAGCGCTTCAGGTAATCTTTCGCCCAAAGGATCAATCACATCCTCAGAAAACTCGACATCCAAAGCAATCTGTGTCTGTTGAAAGGCCCCGGCTCCTCGGAAAATTATCGCGACAAACATAAATATTAAAAAGGCAATGGATAGAAAAATCGCAATGCGACCATACCATTTAAACCGCTTCTGGCTTGCATGGCGCTTCTTCATTTGCGCCGAAGTTGTTAGCATATAATCAGGCATATTTACGCTTATAATTATCGACAATTCTGAGTGCGATGATGTTCAGCCCCAGAGTTAAAATCAAAAGAAAAAGAGCGATGGCAAAGGCCGCCAAGGTTTTGGCGCTATCAAATTCCTGATCTCCGGTGAGCAGCGTCACGATTTGAACCGTCATGGTCGTCACGGCTTCAAACGGGTTCGCCGTCAGATTGGCAGCAAGGCCAGCCGCCATAACCACAATCATAGTTTCGCCAATGGCTCGTGAAATGGCCAGCAATAAGCTTCCCATGATACCGGGTGTCGCCGCTGGTAAGACGACTTTTTTTACTGTCTCAGCATGGGTTGCGCCCATGCCAAAAGACGCGTCACGTAAGGCTTGTGGAACGGCATTGATCACATCATCGGATAGAGATGAAATAAACGGGATAAGCATAACGCCCATGACAAGCCCGGCGGCCATCGCGCTCTCGGATGATATCTCAAACCCGGCGCCTGAGCCGGTCGCCCGAATAATCGGCGCAACGACAAGAGCGGCAAAAAAACCGTAAACAACGGTCGGAATACCTGCGAGAAGCTCCAATAAAGGCTTCACGATATCGCGCGTCTTGGATTCGGCAAATTCGGCCAAGTAAACTGCCGAAAAAAGTCCCAATGGGGTGGCCACGATCATGGCAATGAGACTGATGAGAAGCGTACCCGTTAGAAGCGGGATAACGCCAAACTTACCGCTTGCACCTACTTGATCAGCCCGGATCGCGGTTTGCGGACTCCATTCAAGGCCGAAAAGAAATTCCGTGAGAGGGATTTTACCAAAAAAGCGAATGGCCTCGAAGACAAGCGAAGCCACAATCCCAATCGTCGTCAATATAGCAACTAAGGAGCAGGCTATCAGGACCCCCTGAATTACCCACTCCTTGATCTGGTTACGGCGATTGGGTCGCCGCAACGTAAACTCAGATGTGTCTTTCATTACTCAAGACTGAGCGGCTCAAGCGCCAATACGCTTTTTTTCCACTTAGCATGTTCACCAGCATTCATTGGTATCAACCCTTTTTCTGCTAAATACCCATCCTGTCCACTGGCCCGTGGGCTCATGAATTCTGTGAGATATTCAGTGATTCCCGGCACCTTACCAACATTGTCTTTCTTTACATAGAAATAAAGTGAACGAGACACGGGATAAGCGCCGCTTGCAATATTTTCAAATGTTGGCTGGGTTGCGTCAATAATGCTGCCTTGAACGCTATCTGCGTTTTGATCCAGGAAGCTAAAGCCAAAAATACCCAAGGCATTTGGATTGGCATTAAGTTTTTGAACAATCAGATTGTCATTTTCACCTGCTTCTATGAAACCATCATCTTCACGGATTGTGTGACAAAGAGATTTATAAGCTGTCTTGTCGCTGCTTTTTAAGGCTTTGATCCAGTCAAATGTCTTACAGCCACCTTCCATAGCCAGCTCAACAAAGGCATCCCGTGTTCCGGATGTTGGAGGTGGTCCCATGACTTCGATTTTGTCATCACGCAAAGCCGGATTGACATCTTTCCAGGTCTTGTAAGGATTAGGTTTCAGACCACCACTTCCATCAGGCACATCTTTGGCAAGGGCTAAAAAGACGTCACGTAAAGATAGTTCCATACGGTCTGATTTACGTGAATTGGCAAGGACAATACCGTCATATCCCACTTTGACTTCGACAATGTCATTAATGTTGTTTTGAGCGCAACGCGCAACTTCTGAGGCCTTAATTCGACGCGACGCGTTGGTAATGTCAGGGTGGTTTTCACCGAGGCCGGAACAAAATAATTTTAGTCCACCACCAGAACCTGTACTTTCCACAATCGGTGTTTTGAAAGATGTGCTGCGTCCAAAGTTTTCAGCCACAGTTGTAGCAAACGGATAAACTGTCGATGAACCGACAATTTTGATCTGATTGCGACTCGTCGAAGCTGGCGCAGCTTTTTCCGTTGCTGCAGGTGTGTTTGTTGACGTTGAGTCACTGCCGCCACCGCAGGCCGTTAGGCCAAATGCGATAACTGAACTTAGTAATATCTTTTTTAACATTTTTATTCCCTTCCTTGAGATTAAAAGTCGAATTGTAGACGGGTTATGAAACCGGAAACAGAATCTTCATCAAAGGTTCTTGCATCGGGAGCAAAGACGCCGTCAATACCTAAGCTTGAGCCCGTATTCAAACCGGATAATGTCGCATCCGAGTTGAAATAATTGGCTTGAATTCTGACATGCTTATGTAGCCACCAGTTTGCGCCTAACGCTAATGTATCCAAATCACCGCCTTCAATGCCTTCATCGGTCAAATCAAGGGAATCAAACCGGGCGTTAACGGATAGGGCACCCCAGCCGCCTTCTGTGACGGGGTTGTCGACTGTCACGCGTTTAAACTTGCCGGTGGAGTAATTTCGGTGACCACCAAAAACATAACCGCCTCCGATCGTCCAACCTTGAAAACTTGGGTCCTCGGTACAGACCGTTGAGCCGTCCACACAATTTGCGTTCACAACCGTATATTCGCCGATCGCCCAAGCGGGGCCAAATAGGGCTCCAACCTCAAGGCCGAAAAACGTATCGCTATCGGCAATACGACCTGTTGAAATGATACGCCCAGTTTGCTCAACGAAAGGACGCTGACGATAGCGTAGGTCAGAGGCATCATTTTGCTCACGGAAGCGGAAAGAGCCACCTGTATGAATGAGGCCGTTTGCGACATCAAATTTATAAACGCCCCGACCCGCGACCGCGAAGCCTTCATTGCCGCCATTATTATCTATCTCTTCTAGGTTTTCTCCAAAGACGCCTAATTGTATCTGATAATTATCCGATTTGGTCGACACTTCAAAACCAACGCGACGGTCTAGTTGAAAGGCATCCGTAAAAGCGGCGCGTTCGATCAGATCTTCATCTAATGATGAGTTAGATTCTTGAAGAGAGTTTTGCGTTTTAAAGTGACCCGCTTTAAACGCGATAGGACTGCCATTGGGTTTCCATGACACATAGGCATCTTCGAGATTTACATCACCGCCTTCATCAAAGGTGGTCTCAATTTTATATTTCAGATTTTTCCCAAACTGGCCTGAGCCTTTTAGACGGGCGCGGCGTAGCGCGGTCGCGCTGACATCAAAATCCGCATTATCAGCATCAGCAATGGCATAATCGACATGCAAGCGACCTCCGAGTTTAACTGTAAAATCATCCTGTGCCATTGCGAATTCTGAAACCATCATAGACAGCACAATTGTCGATGCGGCCAAACTAGCCTTATTGAAAAACGTCATACTAACCTCTTATTGACGTGTTATATCTTTCGAGAAGTTTAGACGGAGACTCAGCTCCAACTCCTTGGAGGATGCAGTGGCAAAGAAAAATGACAGTAAGATATAAGTTTCTTGATGGTTTCTTGTAGTTTTTGTGAAGCTTTTATGACGGTCGAATATTCTCAAACGTCAATAAGAAATTTATCTGCGAAATGCGACGCACGCCCGGCTGTCCTAAATCCTCACAGAAGGGGTAGGCCGTTGGCATACTCTGCATTATAGGCCGATATCACTTTAATATCCGGCACATGGGCGTGCCTCAATTATATTGAAGTTGCACCCATTCGTTAAAAGAGAAAGATGGTCCGCTGATAATCAGCTTGAACCACAAATGGTGCGGGTGAGAAGACTCGAACTTCCACGCCATAAGACACTAGAACCTAAATCTAGCGCGTCTACCAATTCCGCCACACCCGCACTTCAATCGTGTGATTGGTGGCGGGGGTGTGCCTTTTTCGAGCTATCGCGTCAAGCCCGTTTCAGCTTTTTTTAGCGGTCATAGGCACACGTGTCATTGTCCAGCCAAAGGCGATCAGCCCGGATATGACATTTGCGACCGCAACACCTACATAAGCCCCGTTTAATCCGCCCAGAATTACCCCAACATAAATGAGGCCAATATACAAAATAAGCGAGCGAATGATGGTGTAAATCAAGCCATATTTTGGACGGCCCAAAGCATTAAGACCCGCGGCGCTAATGAAGACAAATCCGTAAAATGTGACGGTGACAGGCACAATAAAAAAGAAAGGAATAGCTTTGGCTATCACGGTAGCATCGTTGGAAAATACACTGGCAATAGGCTGAGCAAATATGGCTAAGACAATTGCCATAAGTGTACTCCAGACAAGACAAAGGAGGTAACAAAATTTGAAGGTATATTTGACGCGGTCTGTTAATCCCGCGCCGCCATTTTGGCCGGTGATGGCGCCAATACAGGCAGATAACGCATAGAGGAGCCCCACGGATATAAGCTCTGACCGGCTGGCAAGGGTGAAGGCGGCGAGATCTTCTGTTGATAAATTATTCCCGATAATGGCCACCGCCACACCTGCTGAAAAAGGAACGATCATATTTGTCATCATAGCTGGCACGCCCACATGGCCTATGATGCGGCTTGCTCGACGAAATGACCCGAAGCTCATATTCTCGAAAGTGACCGCCTTGCGCCAATGGATAACCACAAAAAGCCCAAAGGTTGCGGCAATGACATTCCCGGTAAGTGTTGCAATTGCGGCCCCCTGAATTTCCAATTTTGGAAAAGGACCCCAGCCAAAAATGAGAAATGGATCAAGTATGATATTGATAAGTGCGCCGAGTATCATGATCGCACTTGGTAGGATAGCTTCACCTCCCGCCCTGAGAATATTGTTACACATCATCGCAACCGACACGACAACGAGCGCCGGCAATGAGATGACCAAATATTTCTGCGCCATGTCAAGAACGTCTTGCGACGCTCCAAAAGTCGGGAGAATATATGGAATGACAAGCATGAGAATTGTGATCAGCACCAGCATAATCACAAGGGCAAACAAAATGGCGGCGGCGGCATGGCGCCGGGCTTTATTAAAGTCATCCTGACCGATCGCGCGGCTGATCGCTGAGAGTGTCCCTGCGCCCAGACCAATATTGGCCGAATTACCCAGAAATGTGAGAGGAAAAGCCACACCAACAGCAGCAAGGGCTATCACGCCCAAATTGGGGCGGTCCGGATCGGATAGATTGCCCAAATAAATGGTGTCGACAATGCCCGTAGAAATCAAAGCTATGACGGCAATGGAAAAAGGTCCCAACATGCGCAAAACATGGCCCGAAATTTTACCTTCGGTTAGATTTACGGAAAGTCTTTGGGACACTAAGTCTCCCTGTGAGAGGGTGCAAACGCAGCCAAAGTCGCCATTTGCAATATATCTGAAGCCGTTGCACCCAGGCGGCAGACCTGAACAGGTTTAGCGAGGCCCGTCAAAAATGGTCCAAGACAGGTCGCGCCCCCAATAGATTCGAGTAATTTGGTAGAAATGGACGCCGCTTGAATATTGGGCATGACTAATACATTCGCAACACCATTCAGACGTGAAAACGGATATTTCAGGCCATGTAACGTATCTAGCGCAACATCAGCGGCAATATCCCCTTCATATATGAAATCGACGTCTCTTTCATCTAATAGCTGGACGGCGGCTTGAACTTTACTTTGGGTCGGCCCAACGGGATTTCCAAATGATGAGTGGGATAACAGTGCCACTTGCGGTGTAAAACCAAATTGCCTCGCAAATTGCGCGGTAGACACCGCAATGTCTGCTAAGTCCTCAGCTGTTGGGGCACCTGTCATATTCGTATCGGAAATAAAAATAGTTTTTCCCTTATTTACCACGACGGACACGCCCATGGTTCGCTCATCCGATCTGTGATCTAACACCCTCAGGATATCATTGATAACGACGCCAAAGCTACGCGTAACACCTGATACCATGCCATCTCCGAGGCCGTGATGTAGCATAAGGGCCGAGAATACATTCCTATCATTATTCACAAGGCGTTGAACGTCTCGGCGGAGAAACCCTTTCCGGCTTAGTTTTGCATATAACGTCTCTACAAATTCTGCATTTCTATCAAATAGTCGGGCATTTAAAATCTGTAGACTGTCTGCCTTCTCAACGCCCAATAATTTCATATTATCACGTATCGGCTCATCACGTCCGATAAGAATGGCCTTGCCTAAACCGCGTTGCTGAAAGGCCTGAGCCGCACGAATGACGGCTGGCTCCTCGCCTTCCGCAAATATAATCGTTTTAGGTTCTTCAACCACGGATGCCGTAATTCCCTGTAACAAAGCAGCGGTCGGGTCTTGTCGGCGAGCAAGTGACTCCTTGTATGCCTTCATGTCTTCTATAGGCTTGCGGGCCTGACCTGTATCCATTGCGGCCTGAGCCACATAAGGCGGGATTTCAGAAATTAATCTCGGGTCAAAAGGCGCTGGAATGATGTAATCTGGACCATATTTCGGACGTTTTCCATGATAGGCCGCCGCGACTTCTTCCGGTACATCTCGCCGCGCAAGATCAGCTAGCGCGTGAGCACAAGCCAGCTTCATTTCCTCATTGACGTTTCTCGCACGGACATCTAGCGCGCCTCTAAATATATAAGGAAATCCCAGTACATTATTGACTTGATTAGGATAATCTGATCGTCCCGTTGCGATAATTGCATCATCCCGTACGGCTTTTATGTCCTCAGGCGTTATTTCTGGATCGGGATTTGCCATCGCAAAGATAATAGGGTTTTTTGCCATCGATTTTACCATGTCCTTCGACACAATACCGGCAACAGATAATCCTAGGAAAACATCTGCCCCAACCATGGCTTCTTCAAGAGTCCGCAAGTCTGTTTCGACGGCATGAGGGGCCTTCCACTGATCCATATAATCCTTGCGGCCTTTATAAATAACACCGCGGCTATCAAGAACGATCGCATTCTCATCCTTCACACCAAGGCGTTTGATCAACCCGAGGACAGATAGTCCTGCGGCCCCTGCGCCTGACAAGACGACTTTAATATCCTCAAATTTACGCCCCGTGAGGTGACAGGCATTGATCAATCCAGCCGTTGCAATAATCGCCGTACCATGCTGGTCATCATGAAATACTGGAATATTGAGTTCGTCACGTAATTGCTGTTCGATGATAAAACATTCTGGTGAGCCAATGTCTTCTAGATTAATCCCTCCGAATGTATGACCAATCCGTTTGACGCACTCAATGAAGGCGTCTGCGTCTTCTTCTTCAACCTCAATGTCAAATGAATCGATATCGGCAAATCTTTTGAAGAGAACCGATTTACCCTCCATTACGGGTTTAGAAGCAGCCGCACCCAAATTTCCAAGACCCAAAATCGCCGTACCATTTGAAATCACAGCCACCATATTTCCCTTGGAAGTATAGTCATAGGCTAAATCTTCGTCTTTTGCGATTTCTTCGACTGGAACGGCAACACCTGGAGAATAGGCGAGTGAGAGGTCTCTTTGCGTCGCCATGGGCTTTGTTGGCAATAGACTTAGCTTGCCGGGAACAGGTTTTGCATGAAAATCTAATGCCTGTTCATCCGTGATGTACATTTTTTTGGGTGGGCGCGATGTTAGTTTAGGCAAAGCTGTCTCCGTGATTCATCTGCAGACATGTAGCGACTAAAAATGGTCTTTGGTAGCGTTAATACGTAGCAGAAAAAACAATTTCCGCGCCTTTATATTGATCTCTCGATGCACTCCTGTTCAATATTTGTGCGGTTTTTGGGTAATTGTTACACAATTTTCAGCACAGAACACTTCATACTCGACTTTTTTACCTGTTGGATATCAGTTTGGCTCATCATCATATAGGAGTGAAAAGATGAAAAAGATTGAAGCTATAATTAAGCCCTTCAAATTGGACGAAGTAAAGGAAGCCCTTCAAGAAGTTGGCTTGCAAGGCATGACTGTTGTTGAAGCCAAAGGTTTCGGACGTCAAAAAGGACACACAGAACTTTACCGTGGTGCAGAATATGTCGTGGACTTTTTACCTAAATTGAAGTTAGAACTAGTAATCGCCGATGATCAGCTTGAGCCTGCAATTGAAGCCATTCAAACGGCTGCTAAGACGGGTAAAATCGGTGATGGCAAAATTTTTGTAAGTGACGTGTCACAAGCCATTCGTATTCGTACGGGTGAATTAGGTGATGAGGCACTTTAGTTAGTTAACAAGGTGACATAGGGAGAATCATTTAATGTCAAAGAAGTTACTCAAAAAGATCAAAGACGAAGGCATTGGCTTCGTAGATCTCAGATTCACGGACACTCGTGGTAAAATGCAGCATGTAACGTTTACAGCGGATATGGTGGACGAAGATCTTTTTAATGATGGTACGATGTTTGATGGTTCTTCCATTTCTGGTTGGAAAGATATTAATGAATCCGATATGGTTCTAATGCCTGATGCCGACACAGCAAAAATGGATCCTTTCTTTCAGCAGGATACCCTTGCAGTTTTCTGTGACATCCTAGAACCTGAAACTGGTGAAGCTTACAATCGTGACCCACGCACGACAGCAAAAGCGGCCCAAGCTTATATGGAATCTGCTAAAGTTGGTGATCAGGTTTATTTCGGACCTGAAGCTGAATTCTTCGTTTTTGACGACGTTCGTTGGGACACGAGCCAAAATAGAACAGGCTATGAGTTTGACAGCACAGAAGGTCCTTACAACACCGGTACTATGTATCAGGGTGGCAACATGGGACATCGTCCGGGCCCTAAAGGGGGGTACTTCCCGGTACCGCCAATCGATAGCGCACAGGACATGCGGACTGAGATGTTGACTATCATGGATGAGCTAGGTCTTCGTCCTGAGAAGCATCACCACGAAGTTGCACCGTCACAGCATGAGCTCGGCATGAAATTCGCCCCGCTTCTTGAAATGGGCGACAACATGCAGCTTTATAAGTATATCGTGCATAATGTAGCCGCGGCTTACGGTAAGTCAGCGACATTTATGCCAAAGCCTGTCTGGAATGATAACGGAACAGGTATGCACGTACACATGTCTATCTGGAAAGACGGTAAGCCGACTTTCGCAGGTGACGAATATGCCGGGCTATCAAAGAACTGCCTATACTATATTGGTGGTATTATTAAACATGCCAAGGCACTAAATGCTCTGACAAACCCATCAACAAACTCTTACAAGCGTTTGGTTCCAGGGTTCGAAGCCCCTGTTATGTTGGCTTATTCAAGTCGTAACCGTTCTGCGTCTGTGCGTATTCCTTGGACGGCATCTAAAAACGGTAAGCGTCTTGAAGTTCGTTTCCCGGATCCGACCGCTAACCCATACTTAGCCTATTCTGCGCTTCTAATGGCTGGCCTTGACGGTATCAAAAACAAAATTGACCCAGGCGATGCCATGGACATGGACCTTTACGAATTGTCTCCAGCCGAAGCTGCTAAGATCCCACAAGTTTGTGGAAGTTTACAGGAAGCTCTCGATGCGCTTGATAGTGACCGTAAATTCCTAACAGCTGGCGGCGTCTTTGATGATGACCAGATTGATGCTTATATTGACCTTAAGATGGAAGAAGTTCACCGTGTGAACATGCATCCACACCCTGTAGAATTTGATCTTTACTACAAGGCCTAAATTAGGGTCATACAAAAAATTAAGCCGGGTTTTTAGACCCGGCTTTTTTTTATTCAAATTTCGAAATTTTTTTAAAAGCGGCTTGAGCTATCATTATCACGATCAGACTGAAGCGCTTTCATCAGATCAAACTCTGACATTTCCTTTGGCTTCTCTTCGCCAGCATGCTCAATAGCGAGCAATGGTGCCTGCTCTTCTTCCTCGGGCATATCATCATCAATGATAACACGCTGCAGACCTGTCACGAGGCTTTCACGCAGATCTTCAAGATCTAATGTTTCCTGAGCCAGCTCACGCAGTGATACGACGGGTGTTTTGTCATTGTCACGATCAATCGTGAGCGCGGCACCTGCCGAGATATTCCTAGAGCGATGTGATGCGAGCAAAACCAAATCAAAACGATTGGGAATCTTATCTACGCAATCTTCAACGGTAACGCGGGCCATAATAACTCCAATTAAATGCGAAGACGCGCTATATGGTTATTTCCCGGTCTAAGCAAGTCTATTTTGTCATCTAGAATTTTATAAATGGTGAAAGAACCGGTTTTTGTCAGACGCGTCACGATTTCCGCTCTTGAGTATCCACTATTTTTTATCCATTACTCAATAAATTAAGGTATTTAGATTGAGCTCATTCAAGACATTCTCGCGCTACATGCCTAGTAAGTTTATTTTGCTCATGCTGCTAGCCGTTGCGTTGGCAACTCTTATCCCGGCTATTGGCAGACCTGACGGTCCGCTTCACCTCGGGCAAGTGACCAAAATTGGTATTGGGCTAATTTTCTTTTTACACGGCGCCAAATTATCCCGCCAAAACTTGGTTGTTGGAGCAAAGCTCTGGAAGGTTCATGCATTAATTCAGTCCACGACATTTATTGTGTTTCCTATTTTGGGAGCCATTGTTTATCTTCTGACGGCCGGTATTTTGCCAGATCCACTCCGGCTTGGCTTTTTCTTTCTTGGAGCCTTATCGTCCACCATATCATCATCCGTCGCATTAACGAGTATTGCTAACGGCAATGTTTCGGTTGCCGTATTTAATGCGACGTTATCAGGCTTAATTGGGTTGTTTTTGACGCCTGTATTTATCGCCTTGGTGACAACAACCACCGGAGCCGATTTCGCCTTAAGCGATGCTATCATGGACATATTAGTGATGCTTCTCTTGCCATTTATGTGTGGTCAACTTGCTCGCCCCCTTATTGGAGAGATCGTTGAAAGGCATACACAATATGTTTCAATGTTTGACCGAGCTGTCATACTCTTAATTATATTTACCTCATTTTCTTCGGCTATGTATGAGGGCGTATTTAGCTCCTTTTCTGTCCCTAGTCTGACCATAACATTAGGCCTCGTATTGCTCATATTGGTCCTAGGGCTGTCTTACATCACATATATGTCTCGCCGCTTAAACCTACCCAATGCTGATAAATCCGCAGCCGTTTTTTGTGGGGCGACAAAAAGCTTATCTAACGGCGCTCCAATCGCGCAAATTCTATTTTTTGGGTCGCCGGATCTCGCAATGATCATGTTGCCGATTTTATTATATCATCAAATACAGCTTATTGTTTGCGCTCATTTTGCCCAGAAGTTTGCGACCCTCTGAGGCCGTTGATGCGCCGAGTGCGAGTAGGGCATAGGTGTAGGTTCTAAGACGCATCTGGTCGCCTCCTTCATTCTCGTCATAGCCCGACTTGATCGGGCTATCCATGGATTACCCGGTCAGGCCGGGTAATGACGGGTTAATTTATCCCAACGCGGGTTGGGTTGGGCAGATTACCAACTAGGGGCAACCCGCAAAGATTAAGTGG
>CAZPLJ010000041.1:0-25194 GCA_964587545.1 uncultured Caulobacterales bacterium
GTGCGCGGACACGCCGGTGTTCCGCTTGGCGTTGAGCATTTTGGTCAAACCGGAACTGTCGATGACCTGTATAGGCATTTTATGATTGATACTGACGCTATTGTGGACGCCGCCGATCAACTCACCTTTGGACGAAAAATACGTTTGGTGAACTAAAGACGACTAAAATAGGGTAATCACCCGATATGCAAAGCGTTTAAAATAGTGTATGGACATGCGATAAAATGAGGGAATACGGGGCCCCCCCATGACTAGTTTTCATGGGAATACTTAAAACGTGTTCTTGGACTATGGAGACTGTATGGCTTATCGTGATCGGTATGAGATTTATAAATCAGATGCGACGGGCGAGTGGTTTTGGCGATACTGGTCAAGAAACGGCCGAATATTAAGTCAATCATCTGACGGCTATTTGAAAAAGAATAACTGTAAAAACTCTATCCGAGTCATGAAGGGCACTGCCGCAACAATCGTTATTGAGGGCCGAGAGAGGGTATGACGCATTAGCCCATTTTAAATCCTTAAAAGCCCTGCGCTCACACTTCATGTTATGTTATTGCATATTAATTGTAATTATGTTATAGTGCGAGCAATATGAGTATGAAATTCTTAAAGCGCCGAAAATCCCTAGACAGTGCGAATGTCGATATGACGTCTATGCTCGACATTGTTTTTATCATGCTCATCTTTTTTATTGTGACGGCTATTTTTCTAGATGAAACTGGTCTTGATTTCACACTCCCCGGCTCGGATAGCCCGGCATGCAGTGATTGCGGGCCGACGATCCAAATCTATGTCGATAGTAAAGACCACATCAGTGTGGATCGGGTCAGAGTTCAGCTCAATGGCGTAAGTGGACGCGTCGAGCGATTATTAGCCGACAAACCTAACGCCAATATTCTGCTCATGGCCGATAAAGACGCCTCGCTAGATCCGGTTGTCTCGATCAAAGATCAGATGAATCAAGCGGGTCGAAACTCCATCGTCAAGGTTATTCGATAATAACTGAAAAAAGCATTGGGATTTTCTCACCCGCCATCTAAGATAGCCCCATGCGTAAGATTGGGATCATATTAGCTATATTGATGGCTGCGTCGGTCGCTTTAGCTCAGAACGACGAAACACAAATCATTGAAAATTCAGGCGCTGAAACCCAAAGCACTGAAACAATTGACCCGTCGCTAAACCCGCTGGAGCAGCGTGAGGCCGCGGAACTGCGGGTTGAAGAACAAATGGTAGAGATGAATAATCTCACAGAGGCTCTGTCGCGCAACCTCGGCCAACTTCACTATTTACGGACATTATGTTTTGGGTCTCAAGACCAGAAGTGGAGAGAGTATGCGACCCATATGATGAATTTGGAAACGGGCGCGGATACAGCGCGCCGGCGCAGCTTGGTCAAAGCTTTTAATAATGGCTATTATCAGGAAAAGGACCGCTTCGCCGCCTGTTCGGGAGCTGTCTCGGTTGACGCTGCCGCAATCTCTGAAAATGCCCGGCAAATTTCTACTATGCTCGGCGATCCGTTCAGGGAGTTTTAATGGCATTCCCGGTCGTACCTCTGTTGATTTTGGGCGTAGGCCTTCTTGCCTGCAGCGCAGCATTGAAAACACCAAAGACTGAGCGAGCATTGCATGAATTGGCTGGCTCTGAATGGGGCTTTTCTGACGGGACCGATCGTTTTGTTAAATTCAGCCAAGATGGTGAAATGCGCGGCAATGGGGGCTGCAATAATTTTTTTGGCACCTATGACCTTGACGGCACACGTTTAAAAGTCGGCCCAATTGCAGCCACAAAACGAGCCTGTCCAGATTTGGATAAAGAACGGGAATTTCTAAATGCCCTACAAAATTCCACACGTATTGAGGCGACACATTTGGTTTTAAAGCTCTATGACGTGAATGGTGACGAGTTGCTTATCCTTAGGCGTCGGGATTGGGACTAGCTTCCAACGTCCAATTCAAGGTCTCGCCTGACATAAAGGGTAGAATTTTATCATCGCCAGCATCAATATTATCTGGAACTTTATTGGGGCGACGGGTCAAAGTGATCTTCTCGGTGTTTAGTCTCAAACCATAAAATCTAGGGCCATTTTTGGATGCAAAGTCTTCGAACTTATCCAAAGCCCCTTCCTCATCAAAAGTTTGCAGATAGCTTTCCAGCGCATATGGCGCGTTAAACAGCCCAGCACAGCCACAGGACGATTCTTTTGCGCCAACGACATGAGGTGCGGAATCTGTCCCAAGGAAAAACTTTGGAGATCCCGATGTCGCAGCTTTGCGCAATGCAAGGCGATGTTGTTCTCGTTTGGCAATAGGCAAACAATAATAATGCGGACGAATACCCCCTTTGAATATAGCATTGCGGTTAAACGCCAAATGATGCGGCGTTATCGTAGCTCCTAAATTCGGTCCGCTTTCCATCACAAAATCGGCCGCATCTTTAGTTGTGATATGTTCGAAGACGATTTTAAGCTCGGGAAAATCCGCAATTACATTTTGTAATATCTCTTCAATAAAGACGGCTTCCCTGTCAAAAATATCGACATGCTCATGCGTGACTTCGCCGTGGAGCAATAGCGGCATGCCGATATCTTGCATGATTTTGAGCACCGGATAAATATTTTTGATATCCGTTACGCCGTAAGCCGAGTTGGTCGTGGCGTGGGCGGGGTAGAGCTTGCAGGCTGTGAAGATTTTTTCTTCAAAGCCGATACGAACTTCCTCAGCGTGAATCGTATCCGTTAAATAGCACGTCATCAGCGGCTTAAAATTATGCTCACTTGAGACCGCTCTTAGGATTCTATTTCTATAATTTTCAGCGGCCTTATATGTCGTTATCGGTGGTGATAAATTCGGCATCACAATCGCTCGCGCAAATTGACGGGCCGTATAATTCACAACACTTTCAAGTATCGCACCTTCTCGCAGATGCACATGCCAATCATCGGGTTTTCGAATTGTAATCGTATCAGTCATTATGGTTCGCCAAGCATGATGCTTCTTTTAGGTCAAGACACAATAGGATCGCTTCGCAGTATTAAGGCTAAGGTGATTCAAAATAAGGCGAGAACAGCTCTAAATCCCATGATCACCAACATAATCGAGCCGATCAGAAACAGCCCAAAACGTGGTATAACTTTATTGATCGTCACCTGAACCAGACTATGTAGCACACGGATGATCACATAGCCCCATGCCAGATAGAGCATGACCGCATCTGTTTGCGATGTGAGAAACAGATAAAACATAAGGGCGTAAAACAATACGGGTTGTTCATGGAGATGGTTATAATTATCTGCCTTCCAGCGAACTTTCGCTGGAATTTTCTCATACATGCTTGGATCATCAATAAATTTTTGGGTGTTTTTCGTGACAGCCGTCATGGCCGGAATACGCGTTATATACATCCAAACCCACATGATAAAGGTCCACATGATTAAGGCTAATACTGGTGTTAGGAAATGTTCCATCTATTCCCTCTTAGCCAAACTCATATGGCTCAACGGTCAGCGTGGTGCCTTTGACATACATGACCTTTAACTCGTCACCGGCTTTGGCGTTACCCTCTTCCATGGCGGCGCGCCATTGCGTATCGCCAACTTGAACGCGTCCATTACCCAGTTCAAAATCAGCTATTGCCCGCACCCTCATCCCCACCATAGAGCGGGCGCGATCATTGAGATCGGACGGTTCACCGCCTTTCATCCGGGGTCGAAAATGGGTGTGGCCCAATATCAACAAAATAGTTGAGAGAATGAAGAATAATAAAAACTGCATTTCCCAACTAAGAGGAAGAATATATGTCAGGAAACCGACAATAAGCGCCGCAGCTGCAGGCCATAAAATATATGTCGTCCCTGTCAGCAATTCTAGAATGAGGATTAGCACGCCCAGAATAATCCAGCGCGTGCCATTCATGCTTTCAAGAAGTTCAAGCAAAATAATTCTCCCCTAAGATTTTTTCTTGACGTTCCCGGCATCAAGCAGCGCTCCAATGCCGCCAACTGTTGCCGCCAAATTCGATAACTCCGCAGGCACAATGACCGTCTTTTGCTGTGGTGAGGACGCTAGCTTCTCAAAGGCTTTAACATATTCTTGGGCAACAAAGTAATTGACGGCATTCACGTCACCGCGCGCAATGGCTGTTGAGACCATTTCTGTCGCTTTGGCTTCGGCCAGGGCTTCACGCTCACGGGCCTCCGCATCCAAGAAAGCGGCATCTTTTCGACCTTCCGCCTCGCGAATGGCGGCTTCCTTTTCACCCTCGGCTTTGAGAATTTGAGACTGTTTTTGACCTTCCGCCATCAAAATATCGGCCCGCTTTTCACGCTCAGCTTTCATCTGCTTGTTCATAGCTTGCGTGATGTCAGCTGGCGGTGATAGGTCTTTGATCTCAATACGTGTGACTTTGGTCCCCCACGGATCTGTCGCCGAGTCAATCACAGTCAATAGTTTGGCATTAATCTCGTCACGTCGTGACAAAACCTCATCAAGATCCATAGAGCCAACCACGGTTCTTACGTTGGTCAAACAAAGATTTTTGATCGCATTGTCGAGATTATTCACTTCATAAGCGGCTTGGCGCGCGTCAATGACTTGAATAAAGACAACCGCATCGGCTGTGACCATAGCGTTATCTTTGGTAATCACATCCTGCGACGGGATATCGATCACGCGCTCACGCATATTCATCTTATAGCCAATATTATCGACAAAAGGGATAATAAAAGAGAGACCGGGTTTAAGCGTTTTTATATATCGTCCAAAACGTTCAACTGTATATTCCATGCCTTGAGGCACCGCTTTAATAGCCTTCAAAATCGTCACAATGATCAATACGACCAAAATAATCGGAATAAATTCTGCAGGTGTCATAGTCTCTCTCCTATAATAATTTTATCTCCTGATGAGCCTTTCGATATGAAGCTCCTATACCAAGCGTCTCCGTCTAAAGATTTTCTAGCACGTATTCGGCTGATGATACTTTAAACTCGCCTGGGCCTTCCACATGAATTTGCTCGACAACACCGTCATTCACAACCATCGCATAACGCTGGGAGCGTGAGCCCATACCAAAACCACTGGCATCAAGTTCAAGACCTACGGCGGCAGCAAACGCTCCGTTACCGTCAGCCAGCATAGACATTTCATCACTGACTTCGCTATTTTTAGCCCAAGCTGACATGACGAAAACATCATTCACAGACGTGCAGGCAATTTCACAACCTTTGGCTTTAAATTCTGCAGCCTTTTCTTTGAAGCCGGGCAAATGTTTAGCCGAACATGTGGGTGTAAAAGCTCCAGGCACAGCAAATAGCGCCACTTTTTTGCCCCCAAAAATATCAGCGGTCGTAACAGGTGCGGGGCCGTCTTCGCCCATTGTCATAAATGTGGCTTCTGGTAATTTATCGCCAACTTTAATACTCATAAGAATCTCCATTACTTTGATTTAATATGGATATACTCGCGACTAATTACAAGAATGACTTGATATTTTCCCGATAAAACCGAAATTAATTATATGAATCAAAACGGCGTCACCAACTTATCCGGCAAATTTCTTATTTCCCTTCCGGGTATGAAAGATCCACGATTTCATCAATCTGTGATTTATGTCTGCAACCATGATGAAAGTGGTGCCATGGGTCTCATTATAAACAAACCCAAAGGTCCGCTAATTCTATCCAATATGTTAGAGCAAGTAGGAATAGAGGGTGACGTAACGGTGGCCGACACACCGGTTCTCAATGGGGGACCTGTTGATATTGAACGGGGATTTGTTCTGCATTCCGCAGATTATTTCCGCCAAGACGGCACGCTAAAACTTTCCGATACCTTAATGCTTACGGCTACCCGCGACGCGCTTGAGATATTGGTCACAGACGAGGCACCATCTCAGGCCATGCTAGCAGTAGGGTATTCGGGATGGGGCGCCGGGCAACTGGAAAATGAGCTGATGAATAATGCTTGGATAACGGTCGACGCAGATGAAGATCTGATCTTTGACCCGGATATGGATAACAAATGGGAACGGGCGATTAAGATATTGGGTATTACGCCGGATATGTTAGCACACACAGGTGGGCGAGCTTAGAGGTTTAGTTCTAAACTTTGAATTCCTCACTCAAAGTTTCATTGCCATCAAAATCGACTTCAACATCAACGCCGTTCGGGTCTTTGAAAAAGACCTGCCATTGTACCCATGGGTCAGGCGTTCTCTTGATTTTATAGTCTAGATTCCGCGCTTTGAGCTTGAACAATAGATCATTTATTCCCTCAGCGCGAAACGCCATATGGTCGAGTACGCCTTTGCGAGGCGTCGGCAACTCCTCCGTTTTTATGACATGAAGAACTGCGGCATCTCCTAGATATAACCAAAGGCCCGGAAATCTAAAATCTGGGCGTGGGCCGTTTGTAAACCCTAAAATATCAGAATAAAATTCCTCTGTTACGATTAGGTCATCGGCTAAAATCGTAAAATGATCGGGGCGTAAATTTTTTAGCACTAGCCGACAGCACCAAAATCATAATTCATAATCGGCAGTTTTCGAATGCGCTGACCTGTTGCCGCATAAATTGCGTTCGTCAGGGCCGGCGTAATCGGTGGTGTGCCGGGTTCGCCTGCGCCACCAATACGGGCGTCGCTTGTGATGATTTCCACATCAATATCCGGGGCCGTATCCATACGGACCATTTGGTAATCATGGAAATTACTTTGGTCGATAGATCCATCACTGATACTGATTTGACCATAAAGAGCGGCCGTTAAGCCATAAATAATACCGCTTTCCATTTGAGCGGTGAACCCGTCTGGATTAACGGCTAGTCCTGCATCGGCTGCGCAGGCCACATGTAGGACCTTTGGTTCGCCCTCGCTCATATCGACGGTCACAACTTCAGCCACAATCGTCATAAAACCTTCAACAATGGCAATACCTTGCGCCTGTCCTTCGGGTAGGGCTTTACCCCACCCCGCCATTTTCGCGGCGGTATCCAAGACTTTCAAATAGCGTGGCTTATTCTTTAAAAGCTCCCGCCTGAACTGATAGGGGTCTTTACCCGCATTATAAGCAAGCTCATCAATAAAGCTTTCTGTGAAAAATCCATGTTGTGTGTGATCCACAGAACGCCACGGACCAAAACGGATATGGCTAGGGCTTTCCACATAACGAATATTCTGATGCGGAATATCATATACACACATCGCCGCTTCAGGAGGATCCATCTTATGGGTGAAAAGACTATCCCAGCTAATTGGCATTTTATTGCTATCCAATGATGCTGACAGGCGCGAAACAGCGGCGGGTCGATAATGATCGTGTTGCGTGGTTTCCTCGCGCGACCAAATCAGTTTAATCGGCAAGCCCGTTTTTTGAGATAGTTGCGCGGCTTGATCGGTGTAATCAGGTGTCGCTCTGCGGCCGAAGCCTCCGCCCAGAAATTGATTATGCACAGTGACATTTTCAATATCTATACCCAACACCTTTGCCGTGGTGCCGCGTGTCCCCAACGGATTTTGCGTGCCGGTCCACATATCGCACACGCCTTCGCGAACCCAAGCCGTTGCATTCATCGGCTCCATACAGGCATGCGCCAAAAATGGCACTTGATAGCCCGCAGAGAATGAGGAGGACGCGTTTTCACTCGCAGAATTTATATCGCCCTGCTTATGCCATGTCTTCTGTTTGCCCTCATCCAGATCGCGATTATATTGCTCCAAAAGAGAGGCGTCACTGACCTGATCAGCATCTGTGGTTTCAAACTCCACCTCGACATAGTCTAAAGCCTGTTTCGCTTGCCAATACCCATCTGCTACAACGGCAACATAGTCAACCATGTTGAGAACATCGATAACGCCCGCCATCTTCCGGGCCTCTGTTGCGTCCATGCTCTTGACTTTATTGCCAAGTACTGGCGCGGCTTTGACTGTGGCATATTTCATGCCTGGAACTTTGGCATCAATCCCAAAGCTAGCGCTACCATCTAACTTGGCCGGTATATCGACGCGAGGCAGGCTTTGCCCAATCAGATTATATTCGCTCCGCTTTTTAAGGGTTGGTTGTAAATTGGGTTTCAGGCCTGCGGCTGTTTCTGCAAACTGTGAGAAGGGAGCCGATTTGTTAGACTTTCCGTGATATATATAGCTTTTCTCAGCTCTTAACTCAGTCTCTGGAACGTCCCACTCTTTCGCGGCGGCTTTGATAAGAAGCTCTTTCGCCGCTGCGCCGGCCGTCAACATAGCCTCGGTCCCTGTGAAACGCACAGAAAGCGACCCGCCTGTTATTTGCATGTCCATGGTTTTGGAGAGGGTCAAAAGCGCCCCATTGACGGTATCGAGCAATATCCCCGGAATGGATTTATCTCCGACTAGAAATGCCTTCACGAGCGGGAAATTGGCATATTCTTTTTCCGCCGGAGCTTCGATGAAAGTCACTTTATCCCAATCAGCTTCCATTTCTTCTGCAAGCATAGCCATCAGAGCCGTATGAACCCCCTGCCCCATTTCCGCATGAGGTATGATAGCTGTGACAAGATTGTCTTTATCAATTTTAACCCAAGCTGTGAGAAGACTTTCATCCTCGCTGGCCACAAGTTTCGAAAGCTTTCCTGTGCGATCTCCGGGTCGTATCGCAACGCCCACTATCAAAGCGCCACCCGCGAGGAGACCTGCTGTGATCAATCCACGTCTGGTCCATTTCCCTTTTTTCTTGGTCTTTTTCTTTGGCGTGTCTTGGTCTTTTGTTTTGTCTATCATGACCACCCCCTACAGATTCTTCGCAGCGGTTTTTATAGCCACGCGGATGCGGGTATACATTCCACAGCGGCACACATTGCCTGACATCGCAGTATTGATATCTTCATCCGTTGGATTTGAATTTTCATTGAGAAGCGCTACCGCCGACATAATCTGTCCGGATTGACAATAGCCGCATTGCGGAACCTGATGATCAATCCAAGCTTGCTGGACGGCGTGAAGCGTCCCATCCGGTTTTGCCACGCCTTCAATTGTTGTGACCTCAGCACCCTCAACATCGCCTACAAATGTCGAGCAAGACCGAACCGGCTGTCCGTCGACATGAACCGTACAGGCCCCGCACATAGCAATTCCGCATCCGAATTTTGTACCAGTTAGTTCGAGCTGTTCGCGTATCGCCCATAATAAAGGCGTATCGGGATCGACATCAATATTTTTTGGCTGTCCGTTTATTTTAAGATTGACCATAGCGAGCTCCAATATAACTTTAGATTACTATAATATACAAAAACGTCCTACGCGCATTCTCGCATATTAGCCGATCAGATTTAACGACCGCCGCCTGTCGATTGTCCATTTGACTGATCAACAGTTTGTATTCCCGCAGCCAGATTGCGTTCTTCAAGTAAAGCGGTTTCTAACTCTGAATAAAATATTTGTATGTCTTTGACTTTTTGATCATTTATTGCCTCAGATGGCAGGATCAAAGGTAGCTTTTTAATATTTTTGTGTATTTTTGTCATATAATTTTTCCAAACATCTACAGGATGCAAGCCACCAGTAACCTTGGCCATAGATGAGTTATCGTCATTTCCGAGCCAGACACCTGTTGTGTATTGTTGCGAAAATCCGAAAAACCAAGCGTCGCGATAATCTTGAGAGGTGCCAGTTTTCCCACCTATTTCTCGACTTCCCATACGCGCGCCATGACCCGTCCCAGAGGCGACAACATCTTGCAGCATGCCCACCATTTGGTTGGCGTAACGTTCGGAATATACGCGTTCAGGCTTGGAGGCTTGACGTGTATAGAGCGTATCCCCCGCCGTATTTGAAATAGACTCAATAATGTAATTATTGCGACGCAAACCTTTATTTGGAAAAACTGCATAAGCAGATGTCATATCTAACAGTGTGACTTCCGAAGACCCTAAAGCGATGGAGTAATGTGCCCGCAACGGTGTTTTTAAACCAAATCTTTTTCCGATATCCGCGATATTTTTTGGTCCTACTTCCGCGCCGACTTGTGCGGCAATTGTATTAATTGAATGTTTGAGTGCCTCGCGGATTGTCATGGGTCCACGATATCGTTTAGTATAATTTTCGGGTTGCCACTTACCTATACTCGTTGGCTGATCTATCCGGACTGTACCCGGTGTGAACCCTGTCTCTAGCGCCGCAGCATAGACAAACGCTTTAAAGGACGAACCCGGTTGGCGTTTTGCCTGAGCCGCGCGATTAAATTTACTGTCTTGATAATCACGTCCTCCTACCAAGGCCAATACGGCACCTTTACTATTGTCGATAGTTACCAGAGCGCCATCTGATATCTTACGGGACTCCCCAGAACGTTCTAATATTTTGACGAGTGAAGCATGCGCCTCCGATTGAAACTTTGGATCAAGTGTTGTTTGAATGATCAGATCGTTGCTTTTGTGACCAACCAATCCCTCGGCACGCTCGGAAATCATATCAAAGACATGTCCGATTTGTGCCGGTTCCACCAAATTTTGCGCATTATCTACCACAATTGGAGGATTGGTTTCGGCTTGTGACATTTCCGTGAGAGATATAAAATTATTGGTAAGCATGCGTTGCAAAACTATTTTACCCCTATCCCACGCACCCTCAAAATTACGGCTGGGATCATATCGGGACGGGGCTTTAGGAAGCGCTGCGAGCATAGCGGCTTCGGACATGGTTACATCTGCCGCTGACTTCCCAAAATAACGCTGAGCTGCCGCCTCAACACCGAAAGACCTATTACCCAAATCGATCCGATTCAAATAAAGCTCCAATATCTCCGGTTTGGATAGTACCTGCTCCATTTCATATGCAAGCCACGCTTCCTGAAATTTACGGCGATAATTTTTATCCCGCGTAAGAAGCATATTTTTAACAAGCTGCTGGGTTAGAGTTGATCCCCCCTGCACCGTTTCGCCGGATTTTGTATTTTCAAACAAGGCTCTAAGAATAGCTTTGCGATCCACACCCGAATGTTCGTAAAAACGCTCATCTTCGATAGCAAGAAATGCTTCAGGTAAGTAATCTGGCATTTCCTTGAGTTTCATCGGTCGTCCGACAAATGGCCCACGATGCCCGATAATATCCCCATTCCTATCAAGCAAAGTGGTGTTCGGTTTGAGATTCATTTCCCACATCGCCTGTTTGTCAGGCAGGCTTGGAAGCCCCTCAAATAAGTAAGTTTTCGCGCGAAAATAACCAAATACAGCCAATAGAATTATCACAAGCAAAATGATGGATATCCAACGCCACCTAGAGCGTGTAATATTGTCATTCGCAGCAGCTATGTCGGCACGATATGTCGGCATAAAATTGCCCTACCCTATTTCGTTTCAAAGCGCTAGCATGTTCGCCATGCTGAAAGATTCAAAATTGCCCTTCTGGAAAACCAAAAATATGGCAGAAATGAGCCCGCAAGAATGGGAAAGTCTATGTGATGGTTGCGGCAAATGCTGCTGTATTCGCCTTGAGGATGAAGATACAGCAGACATTTATATAACGGATGTTGTTTGCAAACTTTTCGATAGTCGCTCTTGTCGCTGTACAAATTACCCGAATCGTTCGCTCCTAGTCCCGGATTGCGTGACGCTGACGTCGGACAATGTTGATCAGCTTCACTGGATGCCACAAACCTGTGCATACCGATTAATAGCGAATGGACAGGATTTACCCGAATGGCATCATCTAGTCTCTGGGTCTGAGCAGAGTATTCATGAGGCTGGCATGAGTGTTAAGGATGCTGTCGTGAGTGAAGAATTCATCGATCCCGACGATCATATTCACCGAATTGTAATATGGCCCGGCGAACCCGACGTTGGGTAAATCAGCTGTTGACAAGCGGCAGGCGCTGACTATGTTGCCGCAACTTTTTTGAAGCAGGAAAGCATGAGCTATGGCTAAGCCTACCACAGTTAAAATACGTCTTAATTCAACAGCCGGAACCGGTTATTTTTACGTAACCAAAAAGAACGCGCGGACAATGACAGAAAAAATGGTCAAACGTAAATATGACCCCGTTGTTCGCAAGCATGTTGAGTTTAAAGAAGGCAAAATTAAGTAATCGCCTATTTAGGTGATGAGCTATCAAGCCGCCTCGGGCGGCTTTTTTAATGCTGCTGTAACAACCTGATTTCGTCCTTGCTGCTTTGCTTTATATAATGCGTCATCTGCCCGCTTGAAAACATCTCTGAGTTTTTCCCCTGGACGCACTTGAGCAACGCCTGCACTCGTCGTGATTTGCAGCGCTTCACCGTCAACTGAAACCGGTGTTCCTCCAATTAAAGCACGCACCCGGTCAGCCGCGTGAAAAGCTTCTATTTCGGTAATACCGGGCATAGCGACCATAAATTCTTCACCGCCATATCGGCTCACAATATCAATTGCCCGCATATTAGTTGCTAGTCTTGCCGCAATCTCTTTTAAGATTTCATCTCCGACATCATGACCTAAAATATCATTGACCCTTTTAAAGTGATCGATATCAAAAACGATAATAGAGAAGGTTTCCTTTCTCTGCTCAACGCCATCAAACAAGGGTTGGACAGATCTGTCAAAATATCGGCGATTCCCGAGCCCGGTGAGAGGATCAGCGACGACCATCTCCAAGTTTTCGTTAAAATTTTCTCTTAATGCGTCTGCATAAAACTTACGCCGCAATTGCGTGTTTACACGTGCAATCAATTCTTGCTTATCTATTGGACGTATAAGCGTATCATTGACGCCAAGATCATAGGCTCTGACGAATTTATTTTCTTCTTCGGCGTTACCAATAACAAGAATGGGAATATCCTTACTATGTTGGTCATAGCGAAGGCTGGCACAAATACGTAAGCCATCAAAACTCTTAGACACCAAACTCACGATAATGAGGTCACATTTTGACTTGTTTCTCTCAATAGCATCTCTCGGGTCGATCAAACCCGTGACCGTGTGAAGTCCTTTTAACTGCTCGATTATTTTTTTAGACCGTGTCTCACTATCTTCGATTAACAATATATGTCCTTGCCGATTTTCGATCTTTTCGAGCATTGGTCGACAGTCTGGCACCGCATGCCCAGAGTGAGAGAGCAATTGATCAGTCACCATTTTTAAACGTAGTAGAGACCTAACCCGCGCCATAAGATTAAAATCATCTATAGGCTTGGTAATGAAATCATCAGCGCCTGCTTCAAGACCCCGGATCCGGTCCTTCGTTTCTTCAAGAGCTGTCACCATGATAACAGGTATATGATATGTTTCAGAGTTTCGTTTTAGTCTTGAACACGCTTCAAACCCGTCTATCCCTGGCATCATGGCATCCATGAGTATAAGATCGACTTTTTCTTTTTGGACAATCTCTAACGCCTCTTCACCGCTTTCGGCTGTGACGGTATCATAATATTCAGCAGAAAGTTTTACATCCAGCAAATTACGGTTTGGGGCTAGGTCATCAACAATGAGTATTCTGGCACTCATGCTAAAAAACCTACTTAGTGAATTTACGAATAGTCTTCAAAAATGAAGAAATAGAGATCGGTTTGGATATATATGCGGAGCATCCACCGTCACGAATACGTTTTTCATCGCCCTTCATGGCAAATGCCGTCACAGCAACAACGGGGATATCTGCCGTCGCGCGATCATCTTTTATCCATTTTGTTACTTCGAGGCCTGAAACCTCAGGAAGTTGGATATCCATTAAAATAAGATCTGGCTTAAAAGACTTGGCAAGCTTAATCGCCTTCAAGCCTTCTCTTGTCTGTTTTGTTTCATACCCATGCGCAGCCAGAAGATCTGTGAACAATTTCATGTTCAGTTCATTGTCTTCAACGATGAGTACTTTTTTTGGCATGACTTTCAGCATTTAGTCCCGTTCACCTATCCACGCTTTGGCGCCTATTGTTATATCCTTTTAACACGAATAACCTTAATCAAGCGTGTGCACGCCTTTAGGACTTGATTAAAGAACATAAACGGAACATTAATAAATATTGACAGACAAATTCACATATCATTCAAGCTTTTGTCGAGACTGCTATGGCCCTGTAGCTGAGGCAAAATTATGTGAACATTGCGGCGCAAAAAAGATAATCACACATGCCGAACTTTCAGATTTATCGATTGCGCATGTCGATTGTGACGCATTTTACGCATCAATTGAAAAACGCGATAATCCTGACCTTAGAGATAAACCGGTCATTGTTGGAGGCGGAAAACGCGGTGTCGTAGCGGCCGCCTGTTACACAGCTCGCGTTTACGGTGTCCACTCAGCCATGCCCATGTTCAAAGCTTTAAAAGCCTGCCCTCAAGCTGTCGTTGTTAGACCCAATATGGAAAAATATTCCGCTGAGGGGCGGCGTATACGTAAGATGATGCAATCCCTCACCCCGCTGGTTCAACCCGTGTCAATTGATGAAGCCTTCCTTGATCTCACGGGAACAGAGCGGCTCCATGGCCTTGCGCCGGCCCAAAGCTTGATTAAACTTCAAAATGACATTCTCAAAAACATTGGCGTCACAGTATCAGTCGGATTGTCCTATAATAAAT
The DNA here is from genome assembly GCA_964587545.1 of uncultured Caulobacterales bacterium. Classification (GTDB taxonomy): domain Bacteria; phylum Pseudomonadota; class Alphaproteobacteria; order Caulobacterales; family Maricaulaceae; genus JACOMS01. Next base: position 14,524 of record CAZPLJ010000041.1, read on the forward strand.
TTCTGGCCAAGACGGCCTCTGATCTAGATAAACCCAATGGTTTTGCTGTCCTGGGCCGAACCGAAGCCCTAGACTTTTTGGCCGACAAGCCCGTTGATTTTATCTTCGGTGTCGGTCCAGCCTTTGCCCGGTCTTTGGGTAAAGTCGGCATTCAGACAATTCGGGATGTTCGCAAACGATCAGACAAGGAAATGTCTGATCGTTTCGGAGACTCTGGATTACGCCTGGTACGGCTCGCGAGAGCTGAAGATTCCCGCAAGGTCAATCCAGACAGCGAGAGAAAAAGTGTATCCTCTGAAACGACTTTCTCCGATGACATCGCGGACATTGATGAGCTAAAAGATAGGTTGTGGCTAATGTGTGTTAAAACGGCTGACCGCGCCAAAGCTCTTGAAATCGCCGGTCGTGTGGTCACACTTAAGCTTAAAACCAAGCAATTTGAAACCTTCACGCGTCGCCGAACCATGCGCCAGCCTGCGCAACTCGCCGACACCCTATTTCATGAGCTTGAACCCATTTTAGAAAAAGAAGCTAATGGTAGAAAATTTAGATTGCTCGGAGCCGGAATATCTGACCTCACATCACCCGTTGGAGATGCAGGCGACCTCCTTGACCCTACGGCTTTTAAACGTGGTCAGGCCGAGCGGGCATCAGACAAGGCCCGGGATAAATTTGGAAAGGATGCGATAATGACCGGGCGCGAATTGAGACAGAAAAAATCGTTGAAGAAGCCACCTGTTTGAAGCCACTTGTTTAATGTGTGAAAACCTCGAAATATTCATATATTTCGTCCTCTGATCGACTATCCACATTCCGCCAAGTCGGAGCTGTATCGAGATTTAGAACCTCACCTTGCGATGATAAAATAAATACTGTTGGCGAACCGTATATACCGTCCACACCAAACTCGCGGGCGATGTCAATATTACGATCCCATTTCCCCGTATCAACATAGACCATCTCATAGTGATCTTGGAGCAGTTTTTGAAATCTTGGTTTGTCAAATTCGGCTGCAAATCCGCGGCTATCGTGACACCAGTTAGCGCCCATTGCGACAATAGTTTTCTTCCCCGAAGACAGCGCGCGCGATTTGGCAGACGCAATATCCGCGCGTGCATCCGCCAACGCATCATAGGGCGTATGCTCGGCGTGAATTTTGGAGTGATCTATATGACCTGGATGCGTATCAGGATGTGACGCGCAACCGCAAACATATAAAAAGGAAAAAATAAGAAATAGGTGACGCATAATTTTTGCTAACAGCCTAGGTCATTTTCGTCAAACACACAGCAATTATACCAAAATAGCCAGTTCAATCTTTTATCATAGTGTGGACAACTCATAAACTTATTGTGAGATTTGAAAAATTGCCTTGTATGGGTTAATACTGAACATAGAAATATATTCAGAATGATATGGAGAGATTGAATGAAACGTCTAACAATTGGACTTATTAGCCTTGCCGTAGCGGCCGGTGCATGCAGTAGCGAAAAAGTCGCCGAAAAACCAACAGACGTCCCCACAAAAGCTGCCGAGGTTGCACCCTCAGCACCAGCATCAAATCTTTGCCAAGGTTTCGGCCCCCAAACGCCTCGTGACATTTCATTTAAAGGCGGGACTAATACAGCCGACTTCCCGATGGCAAATGACGTAACCGAACTCAACCTATGTAACATTCACACTCATACAAATGCTGAACATAAAGGACCGGGATTTAACGTCTTTGTAAATGATTCAGATTATGGCGGATATGCGTGTAATAATTCGGATAAATTGACAGAAGCCGAACTTACGGATCCCGCCGATGGAAATGGAGCCTATAAGAAGGTCAAACCAGGTGACACGATCGAAGTCCACTGGGTACATTCATCATGTGATGTCAAACCAGGACCAACGTTGGGGGCTTGCCTAACAGATACATGTACTGATCCACTTCTTCGTGTGGAAACTCAGGTGTTTCTTGTAGTTAATAACCCAGAGAAAGCTCACGATTTTACGAAGCTTGCACAACCAAGACGTATAAACGGAAAATATCAAGCTCCACGTGTGCCAAAAGGTACTGGAGAGCCAGTCGTTTTTCGTGGATCTACAACAGGACCAAGCTACACGCAGGAAACGTGCTCTCCCTTTAAAGTCACATGGAGTGTAAGACCTAGATGTGCTAAAGTGGACATCAGCTCTCTGCACAAATGGGCAGAGGATGGAAACGTATTCAATGAAACGAAATCCCACGGTGTCCGTCAGCTGGTGACAGCACCTGAACTGGTTTCTCCGATCCAATAGGGTCTTAGCCGTATAAACAAAAAGCAGCCTTTAATGCTGCTTTTATAATTGATTAGCTCGTTAAAGCTTCTTCATTCGACATACCCCAACGCCGAGCCAACAGAACAGTCAACGCTTTTTCACTAACATGATCATCATTATCGGCTAGAGAGATGTCTCGGATCGCCTTTAAAATTTCGTCTTTAAAACTAGTCGTGTCAAATTCTGGAATGATGTCTTGAAACCAGGCTTTAAAATCTCCCGAAACCTTTGACATAAGTCGATCTTTGTTATCCTCATACCAATTCAAAATCGCAGCCCCAGTGACTGTTTCGTCAAGATACATCCTTTTATAGAGTTGTTGCGACACCCTCACAAACGTCTTGATTTCTTCTGAGTATACACGTTTATCCGCAAAAATCGCCATAGCCAGCAACTCAAGCAAAGCTGTATTTTTAATCGGAGGCGTCATAAGTATATGGTATATGACTTAGATTGAAATGCCCTTAAAAGTTAGCCTAAACTATTTATTAATATGAAAATACCTTCCTTATTTTTTTGGCGAAAGAAACGTCAAACATATCCTGAAATATCAGATAACTTTATAGCTGATAAAATCGTTGAAAATGTGCAGATCCAGCCTCACGAAACTCAACCCGATGAAATGGATATAAGACATGTTCCGATTAGACGTCATTTTTATAATGAACAAAGATTCCAATGCTACGCCACATTTTTTAAATTTTGGAAGGGCTGGGTCACGGCTGGACATAGTTTAACCGATGCGGCCCATATCTGGCCTAACTTCACTGGTAACGGTGAAGGTTTAATTTGGCCGGGAGGACTGGACGCCGCCCTTAAGGGATGTCAACTTCCCAAGCTTGAACCAGCAAAACCGTATTCCGGCCAAAACGTCATTATTCGTGGATTTCCAGCGGGGTCCCGCCACATGGAAGAAAGAAGAGGTAGTGTTTATTTAGAACGTGGTACAGGATCAGGTGTCTGGATAGCTCATATCAAAACACCGGATGAACCCGTGGTTACAGGCATGAGCGGCGGACCAGTCATGGATGAGACGTCGGGAGCACCCATTGGGATTCTTATTACCCGCAATTCCCCAGCCGATCTTAACTCTGATCGCGACCCCGACGAGAGTTGCGATTTCGTATCCTTGCGCGCCGTTTGGGACGCCGTCAATCAGGCACAAAATATTGCTTAAGGGTCTTGCCGGTTAAGCTTGGCCAAGCTCTTTTGATCTTTTGAGCGCCGCCGTCACGGTCTCTCTCATGAGGAGTGCCATCGCACCATTATCCATCAATACATCCAATGCCGCTTGCGTTGTTCCATTGGGCGAGGTCACAGCCTCTCTTAATTGTTTGGCTGAACGCTCATCATTTTTTAGAAGCGCCCCTGCGCCGATAATAGTTTGTCTCGCAAAAAGCGGGGCAATATCCTCCGGCATACCTATCTTTATCGCTGCCGCTTCCAAAGCTTCGGCAAGATGAAAGACATATGCCGGACCGGACCCCGATACAGCTGTGACAACATCAATCAAATTTTCCGTCTCAACTTCGGCAACTTTACCACCTGCTGACAGTAATTTCTTGGCAAGTTTTTTCTGGGGCGTTTTCACACCAGCGCCACTTACGAAAGCCGTCACACCTTCCTTGATTGCGGCTGGGGTATTAGGCATTGCGCGGATATGAAACTGGTTAGGTAATGCCTTGCTTAGCGTCTCTAAAGTCGTTCCAGCCATAATTGAAATAACGAGAGCGCCCGACTTAATGTAGGGTAAGACTTCCTTAGCGACCGTTTCAAATAATTGCGGCTTCGTCGCCACCAAAACCACATCGGCCTGCCCGACTTCATCTGATGGCTGGGAAAGGTGGATAGCTCCTTTTTTTATTGCACCAAGCGCCGCTTCACTCGGTTTAGGATCCAATATGACGAGCTGTGATGGAGACATAATAGGACAGCGACCGGACACCCATCCGGACAGTAAGGCGCCGCCCATATTCCCGGCCCCGATGACCAAAAATTGTGTATTCGATGATGTATTCGTCATTTTTAGGGGTGCGCTGCAAGATCCATAAGGGCTGACGATAGAGCTTCTTCTGGGGATTTACCAGCCCAGATAACATATTGGGACGCAGGATATCCGCGTTCGGCAGCATCCAATGCAAGAGCAATAAGGTCCATCGCCTGTTCTATTTTTAATTTAGCCCCACCTCGCAAAGAGAAGCTGTTCCGATAGACCAATGCTTTATTTTTTTCCCAATAATCGAAATGACCTGATGTCAGCCTTTCATTAATCAGTGACATAAGCCGACAGATATCGTCTGAGCGTCCGCCAGGTGTACGCTCATTAAACAAGAGAAATAATTTTAATAACTCGGTCTCTTTGTCCCAAGACAGAGATATATCGTGATGGCACCAAAAACCCGGTACCGAAAGACGTAGCTCGGAAACAGTTAACCGTTCAAAATCATAAGGTTCGGCCAAGGCTATCCGCTGGAAAACCTCAAGCGGGTTCTCGCGACTCTCCAAGACAGACTTCAAACTAATTTGCGGACGTATTTTATTTTCATCAGCCAAATTCATGACAGCGCCTAGAGTTGATTCTTTATAATTCAACCCTAATAATTTTGGACGCCCCCACAAGATATAGTAAGATCAAGCCTGTGAATAACTATATTTAGAAATTTCCGTCTAAAATTTGGTTTAGCCCGTTTGGAAGACCTGTTGTAGAATTTGCTGCTGCCCTTGAACGCTTTGTTGAGCTGGCTGATGAGGTGCAGCCTGTGCTTGTTGCGTAGGCTGTGTTTGTGGCGCAGCTTGTGCTTGTGGCGCAGGCTGAGCCACCGGCGTCTGTGCGGGCTGTTGTGGTTGTACCTGCTGGGTTGACTGCTTTTTAGCGGAGGTTACCTCTGTATCAACGCGATTTTGCCCGGGATAAGCCCTTAGACCTCTGACGGCGTCAAGACATTCGGCATACATATCAAGGATAGGCGTAATATTGCGTTCGCCCCAGACACCTTGACCTTTCAACTTGCTCACCAGCTCGAACGCAACTTCCGCTTCTGACTTACCTGAACCCGTTGTCGCAAAGCTGGTCTTATCTGAATCTGACATTGATATCTCCTGATCTTTGCGCAAAGCATACCATCAGGGAATTAATGTTTCGTGAGGGAGCGCTATTTTTTGAGGGCTTTGACCTGTTTCTCCAGGGACGATACCTTTTTCTTCAAGGCCGTGATTTCGACCTGAGAAGCCGTAAACATTTCCTTTAACACTTCAAATTCATCCCGACTGATCAGATCCATTTCGGATATGATCTTATCAGCCTGTGATCGGCCCATCGCCCGCATCTCATCGCCGACCCCTTTTATAGCCCCAGCCGCATTCGTGAGTAGGTTAGACAGATCGTCCAATGGTTTTGATTTGCTCTGCATGGCGATACCTCAAAGTTTCGTCTTTCTATAAGATAGGGTCACTTTAACAGATTGCCAAGACCGTTCACTGAGACTATTGAGCGCTCATATGTTCGTTGATCTTATTAATGCCATCCCCTTTCCTGACTGGATTAGTGACACTGCTATTCCCATCACCAAAAACTTCGGAATAAAATGGTATGGAATTTCCTATGTGATAGGGATTTTAGGCGCTTATTTTTATACCCTGCGCTCAATTCGCAAGAAAGACCTTTGGATACCCGATGGCATTAACCGCGGTAGCGAATTAATTCCCAATCAAAAGCTACTCGAGGATTTCGCCTTTTTCTGCATGCTTGGGATTATTATCGGGGGAAGATTAGGGTCAATTATTTTATATGGTGCCGGACCCGGTGAACCTAGCTATTTTGAGCAACCGCTAAATATGCTAAAAGTTTGGAAAGGCGGTATGGCCTTCCATGGAGGCTTTGCTGGCGTATGTCTGGCCGTCTGGTACATCACCCGAAAACATAATATTTCCCTGATGCGTTGGGCAGACCTCGCTGCCATAGGTGCTCCTATTGGTATTTTTTGTGTCAGGCTGGCCAATTTTGCCAATCAGGAACTATATGGCCGGGAAACAGATGTAGCTTGGGCCTTTATTTTTCAATCGGATTTTTCATCTACGCCCCGTCATCCGAGCCAACTTTATGAAGCGACATTAGAAGGATTAGCCATATTCTTTATTTTGTGGTTTCTCACACGCCACAAAAAGGTTCTGACAAAACCGGGTATTTGTGCCGGGCTATTTTTCTTGCTGTACGGATTTTTCCGAACCTTTGTTGAGTTTTTCCGTGAACCCGATGCGGATCTGTTTGGTCCATTGACGCGCGGTATGGCGTATTCGACACCAATGATCTTGATTGGTCTATGTATTGTTGTCTGGGCATTAAAGCGTCCTCCTGTTATTCCTAAACATATGGCGGAAGAGCCAACAAAGAATGAGTCAGCTTAAACAACGCCTCATTGAGCGTATTAAATCTGACGGGCCGATCACGGTCGCAGAATATATGACGCTCTGCCTACTTGATCCCATTGATGGCTATTACCCAACACGTGATCCGTTAGGTAGTGACGGCGACTTCATTACGGCCCCGGAAATTTCGCAAATGTTTGGCGAAGTCTTGGGGTTGTGGGTTATCCAAAGTTGGGAAGATTTAGGCTCTCCAAAAAACATCAATATTGTTGAACTAGGCCCCGGTCGCGGGATCATGATGGCGGATATGCTTCGTGTAGCCAAGTTATCACCGGACTTCTTAAACGCTATCACCGTTACCCTTATAGAAGCCAGCGCGGCTCTCGAAGCTGTTCAAGCAAAAACACTGGCAGATGTCTCTGTCCCAGTTCGATGGATCAAAGATTTATCAGAACTCTCTGAGGGCCCGATGATACTCATCGGAAATGAATATCTGGACTGCCTGCCTATTCGTCAATTTATTCAACAAGACCCCTTCGCTGGACGGGCGGGTTGGCATGAGCGTGTCGTAAGCCTGAATAAAGATGAGGGTTTAGAGTTTGCGCTCTCGCCAGCTCCGATCAATAAACAACTACAAGCAAGCCTCCCAGAGACTCAAAAAGATGCTCGCAAAGATCAACTTCTGGAAATTTCGCAATCCACACAGCTTTTACTAAGTGAGCTCAAAGACAGGTTTGATAAAAATCCAGGACGAGCATTGTTCATTGATTACGGCCCTGAAGAAACAGAGTTTGGCGACACCTTACAGGCCTTAAAGCGTCATAAAAAAATCGGCGTCTTTGATGCCCCGGGTGATTGCGACCTGACGGCTCGGGTTGATTTTGGCACTATAAAAGAATTTGCAGAAAATATAAACCTAACCGTCACAGCCCCCATCGCGCAAAACCAATTACTATCACGTTTGGGGATTGAGGTAAGAGCTGTCACGCTGTCCAAATCTAATCCAAGCAGTAAAGCTAAACTTACCCGTCAACTCGAGCGCCTTATGAACCATGACCAAATGGGTCACTTATTCAAAGCCATATGCTTTCAATCAAAAAGTCTACCTCCGGTGTTAGGTTTTTCCTAATTTTCATTGATTTTAATAAAAAATTTACACTCTCTTTATAGACGTATTTTGCACAATGTGCAATATAAACGACACAATGAGTCGAAGAGACAACAATCCCTAAATACTGTCTCATATTATCGGGGGACATTATCCTACTCATTTCCCCGAGAGCGGGCGTATCATCACCCCACATATCTGATACGTCCGCAATCTCGCTTATTAACCCACTCACCATTGCCATTTTGTCTAAGAGCGCTAAAAGCCCTCATTATGGCCATTGGAGACGTAGAAACCCGCCGCCTGCCCGCAGGTGCTGTCCTTATCGTTGGAGCAGGATTGGCAGGCCTTTATACCGCGCTCAAACTGGCGCCTCGACCTGTATTTGTCCTAACATCTCGTCGTTCCACAGACGGCGCAGCTTCAGCTTGGGCACAAGGCGGTATAGCCGCGGCTCTAGACCCCAATGACACACCCGGCGCCCATGCCGCAGATACTCTGGCTGCCGGAGACGGCCTGGTTGATCCTGATATCGCCCAAATACTTGCCAGTGAAGGCCCAGCCCGGGTCCATGACTTAGCTAATATGGGTGTGCCTTTTGACCGGAAACCCAATGGTGAACTATACCTCTCTCTTGAGGCAGCACACTCCATGCCGCGTGTCGCCCGGGTTAAGGGTGACACAGCAGGTCGCGAAATTATCAATGTGATGGTCAAGCACGCCATGGAAGCCGAGCATATCACGGGGCTAATCGGCTGGCGCGCGGAAAGCCTCCTCTCAGATGGGCATGGCGGTATAGCGGGAACGCTTGCCCGAAATGATGAAGGTTCACTTCTGGGCATAGAAGCCGATATGACAATCCTCGCAACAGGTGGGGTTGGCGGACTGTTTGAAGTCACAACCAACCCGAAGACCGCCCGCGGAGATGCGCTGGGTATGGCCGCCGTCATGGGCGCCGTTATGCGGGATATGGAGTTTGTTCAGTTCCACCCAACCGCGATTAATATTGGCCGCGATCCTGCCCCGCTTGCGACCGAAGCTTTGCGCGGAGACGGGGCTATTTTGATCAACCCAGATGGCGTGCGTTTCATGCAAAACTACCACCCTGACGGAGAACTTGCGCCAAGAGACGATGTTGCCCGCGCCATCTTTGCGGAACTTGAAGCCGGCCGCCAACCTTATCTGGATTGCCGCGCCGCGGTGGGCAGCCATTTCCCAGAACAATTCCCCACCGTCTATGAGGCTTGCCAAAGCGCCGGCATCGACCCGGTAACTCAACCCATTCCTGTCGCGCCGGCTGTGCATTATCATATGGGCGGACTGGCAACCGATAGTTATGGCCAAACCTCCCTGCCCGGCTTAATGGCCATCGGCGAATGTTCCGCCACAGGTGTTCACGGTGCCAATCGTCTGGCCAGCAACTCTCTGCTTGAAGCCATCGTTTTTGGTGGCCGAGCTGCAGACAATCTCTTAAACAACCGACTCTTGCCTCGACGTGCCGACACAATCCGTAACCAACCTTGGCTCTCCATGGGAGAGACTGTCTCCCAAAAATTACGTAAAGGCATGACACGCGGATGCGGCGTCAGACGTAAAGCCAAAGGCCTCAATAAACTTATTGGACGCATTGATGAGCTTATTGATCAAGTCGGTCGGGCCAACCCACTCATCGCAGCTCGTGTAATCGCGTCCGCTGCTTTGGCCCGCGAAGAGAGCCGCGGCGGGCATCACCGGAATGACTTCCCGGAAACGCTATCAAAACCCGTATCATCCTTTATCACCTATGATAGGCTTGACTAAATGACCGAAATTCCGCCCCTTCCCCCCACCGTTATAGAGCCCATGGTGCGCCGGGCGCTGGATGAAGATTTTGGCAATGCCGGAGATGTCACCGCCAATCTCCTCGTTCCCGCCAGCGCCTCGGCCAAACTCTTTTTCAAGTCTCGCGAGACAGGCGTGATCGCCGGTATGCAGGCTGCCCAAATTACCTACCGTATGGTGGACCCGGCCATGGAGTTCAAAACTCTCAAAGGCAATGGCGCGCAGATCAAAAAAGGCGATGTCATTGCCGAAGTCTCTGGCCCGGTCAGATCGCTTTTGATGGCGGAACGCACCGCGCTTAATTTCCTTGGGCGTATGTCCGGTATCGCCACGCTCACCTCGCAATATATCGATCTGGTCAAAGGCACGAAAGCCCGCATTGCGGCAACCCGAAAAACCACGCCGGGCTTGCGCGCCATTGAAAAACGCGCCGTGCTTGCTGGCGGCGGCGCCACCCATCGCCAGTCTTTGTCCGACGCCATTATGATCAAAGATAATCACATTGCGCTGGCCGGCGGCATTGAAAAAGCCCTTCAAGCGATTAAAGACGGCGCCGATCATATGTGCAAAGTCAGCGTCGAAGTAGATCGCTTGGAACAGCTTGAAAAAGCCCTGCCCTTCGCGCCCGACGTTGTCCTGCTCGATAATATGGGCCCGGACATGCTGAAAAAGGCCGTGGCCATCGCAGACGCTTTTGATGGCCCCCGCCCGACCTTGGAAGCCAGTGGCGGCGTTAACCTCAAAACTGTGCGCGCCATTGCCCAGAGCGGTATTGACGTTATCTCCATCGGGGCACTCACCCATTCTGCCCCAAACTTTGATATTGGACTGGATGCGCAGGCATAGAAATTGTTCTAAGACTCATCTAAGTAGTCTCCTTTTTTGGTTTAACCCAACGCGGGTTGGGCGCGTAACTGGCGCGCCACTGGTTCGAGCGCCGTGAAGCGCCGAGTGCCAGAAAGGCACGAGGGTATGTACTATGGTTCATCTGGTAACCACCGAGTTGAGGGTTAAAATCAAATGGGACAAGCCCGTGTGATCCAGTCTCCCACAGGAGACCTAGTAAGTAGTTG
>CAZPLJ010000042.1:0-25010 GCA_964587545.1 uncultured Caulobacterales bacterium
GGCTATGACGAGAATGAAGGAGGCGACCAGATGCGTCTTGGTACATATTCCTATGCCCCAAACTAAAACTTTGAGAGATCAAATTTCCGCGAAAGACTCAGCGCAATAGAAAAGCCGTCAGTGGCGCCGTCGTCTGCCTGAAGGATCGGGCTGTCGGTGATATCGCCAATAAAGTCGCGGTAGCTGCCGATAAGGGTGAGGGCATAGTCATTTTCAAACTCAAGCCATGTCACAACACTGGCGGAATAGGAATAAAGCCCCGAGCCGACGCTGACTTGTTGAAAGGGCGAAACGGCGGCTTGGGCGGCGGTGATCCCGAAAAAGCTTTGATTATGCTCGGCGTCCGCCCAATTAAGGCTCAGCGAGGGTTGGATATTAAAAATTCCGGTTGAGTAAAATGTCCCGACGGACGCGTCCGCTGTGAACCCTCCGTGGCCGCCAATCACGTCTTGTCCCGCGTCCAGTCGCAGGCCGATCGGGCCAAAGGTTGCGCGGGCATATCCGCCGATCGGGAGGCTACCGTCTATGTCGTCAAAATTGACAAAGTTGGGGCTGTCATCATTATCGCGTCCGATTTGATAGGTGACGCTTGGCCCAGCACGAAGCGACCATTTGCCAAAGCCTTCGCCCGTTCCGGTGTCTATCAGGCGGTAGGTGATTTGCGGGCCAAATACGTCAAAGCCCTTAAAATTATTGACGCTCAGATAAGGGAGAATTTGAAAATCCTGATCAGCCGATCCGAGATATTCGCTAAAATAGGTGCCGGACACACCTGCAAAGGCGATATTATCTTCGGCCCAGCTTTGACCCGGTAAGGCCAGAAAAGTAATGATAGAAAGGCATAAGTTGCGTAAAGTCATAGGGTCTCATATCAGCTTGATAAAAAAATGCCAATTACGTTGCCGTTACTTATATCGGCCAGCAAATGGAGAATAGTCATGGTCAAAATCGATATTGAATATCAGTCAAATTTGCGCTGCGAGGCCAGGCACGGCCCGTCCGGCGGGACATTACATACGGATGCGCCGGTGGATAATAATGGGAAGGGTGAAAGTTTTTCGCCCACAGATTTAGTTGCGACGGCCTTAGGCAGCTGCATGCTCACCATTATGGGGATCGTGGGTGAGCGTATGGGTGTGGACATTAAGGGGGCCAAGGTGTCGGTCGAGAAACATATGGTGGCTGATCCCAAACGCCGGATAGGGGAACTGGCGGTGCATATCCATATCCCGGTGAAATTATCAGAGCGTGATCAAAAAAAGTTTGAGCGCGCGGCCCTGACCTGCCCTGTGCATAAAAGCCTGCATCCAGATATAAAAATGCCTATTGTTTTTGAGTGGTTATAGATAAGGAAAACTCGATAGTTAGAACGCTAATGTGTAAAAAAATGAAGGACAGACAATGAAATTATCCTCTGAGATTAGTGCGATTGTGACAGGCGGCGCATCGGGCCTCGGCGAAGCCACAGCCAAGGAGCTGGCAGCAGCCGGCGTTAAGGTCGGCATTTTTGATATGAATGAAGAGCGCGGAAAAATGGTCGCGGGAGAAATTGGCGGGACCTTTGCCAAGGTCAATGTCGCTGACCCGGAGTCTGTGGACGCGGGCCTGTCCTCCATACGCGCTGCAAATGGACAAGAGCGTATCATGATAAATTGTGCCGGCATTGGCATGGGAATGAAAACCGCCTCACGTAAACGCGACACTGGCGAGATCACGGCTCATGATATAGGTACATATATTCGTGTGATTAATATAAATCTGATCGGGTCATTTATCTGTGCCTCGAAATCGGCGGCGGGCATGATGACGCTTGAGCCGACGGATCCAGACGGGGAGCGTGGCGTGATTATCAATACGGCGTCTGTCGCGGCCCAAGACGGGCAAATTGGACAGGTCGCCTATTCATCCTCCAAAGGCGGCATTTTGGCGATGGCACTTCCCATGGCCCGAGATCTGGCACGCGAGGGCATTCGCGTGAACACGATATTGCCAGGCTTTTTTGAAACGCCGATTTATTCGCAAATGAAGCCTGAAGTGAAGCAATCTCTATATGCGCATACACAATTTCCTCGCCGGTTCGGGACACCGGAAGAATATGGACAGCTCGCCAAATTCATGTGCGAAAACACCTATATAAATGGGGAATATATCCGAAGTGATGCTGGCGCGCGTATGCCGCCGCGTTAATTAGGCCGTAGACTTAGACCGGTAAACAAATTGCCCGGCATCGTTTAGGCGACGCGAGATCAGGCCGCGTTCTTTTAAGCAGTTGAGATGCGCGATCGACTCACCAACGGCCATGATCCGGTTGCTGTCATTAATCTGGCGACGAAATAAGACACTATAAACCTCTGTGGCGAGTTTGGGTGTAGAGCAAAAGTCGCGCAGACGGCTTAACGCTTTTTCGTGATGTTCGATAAGTTTGTCTAACCGCCTATGTGCCCCCCGGAAGGGAATGCCGTGTGCCGGGCAAACGAGCACATCTTCCGGAAGCTCCCGCTTAAGCTTGTGGCAACTCTTGATCCAGTCTTCCAATGGATTTCCCTCAGATTCTGTGGGCCAAACGGATACGTTAGAACTGATATTAGGCAATAGCTGATCGCCAGACAAAACTATATTAAGGTCAGGACAATATAGACAGGCATGTTCCGGCGAATGACCGGACCCAATGATAACGCGCCACTCTCGCCCGCCAATCATGCCTGTTTCGCCTTCAGTCAAGCGGTCATACCCTTGTGGCATTTCGGATATCATTTTCCCAAAACCGCCAAAGCGTTTTTTGTAAAGCTCAATCTGGTCTTCGGTGAAACCAGCCTTGCGGTAAAATTTAACCCCTTCGTCTGGGGCGGGTTTGCCTGTATCGGCTGCAAGCAGGCGACACAGAAAATATTCTCCGCGGGTCATTAGAAGAGGAGCTCCGAACGTTCTGCACAGCCATCCTGCAAGTCCTGTATGATCCGGATGCAGATGGGTGCATATCACACGGTCAATAGGTCGACCTTCAAAAAGTTCTGTAAAATGTTTTTTCCAAATCTCTCGGCTCGTTTTGTCTCCGATACCTGTATCAACAACGACCCATCCATCATGGTCCTTTATGGCCCAAAGATTGATGTGATTAAGGGCCGTCATCGGAAGAGGAAACCGCAACCAATAGACATCATCTGCAACCTGAGTGGCGCTACCCACCTCTGGCGCTTCATCCGTAATGAAGGATAGAAGTCGAGAGCTGTTATCTTGAGGTTGGCTTAATGCTGCATCTGGGGAGTTTTTACGCATCCAACGCTACTATAGTGTATCAGTTAGAATGTCGATAAAGAGATTTGACGTATAATTGCCGCAAAAACAGTGTGATAAAGACATAAAAAAACAACCCTATCCCCCGATAGAGCTGCTTTTATCGAACTCCGCGCCTGCACGGGGCGCAATGGCAGGCTGCGAAGTTCGGGTTGCTAACGTTGTTATCAACCTACACGGCGTATACGTATGGTAACATGAACGTAACCTATACGATGATTTTATCCATAAAAAACAAAATCTTAAGTGTAAAATGACGTCAAATTTTCTACGTCTGGGCGAGGGCGCTCCTTGGATGATTCCACCGCTGTCCCAATATAAATGAATCCGGCGACCTTTTCTTGTTCAGATAAACCCATGACGTTTAATAGGGTTCTGTCATAGGCGATCCACTCTGTGAGCCATTGGGCTCCAAACCCCAAACCTTGGGCGGCTAAACAGAGATTATAACACACAATAGCCGACGATAATTCCTGATCCCATTTGGGCGTTCCGCGTGCGCAGTCTTTTGGGTTTGAGATAACACCAACTACGATTGGTGCGCGTTTAAACCGTTCGGCCTCAAAGTCGGCGCGGTCTTCAGGGAGCTCAGGATTATCGGTTTTGAACTTTGCCTTTATATGATCCCCCATTTTATCTCGGGCATCGCCTTCAAAGATAATATATCTCCAAGGGGCAAGTTTGCGGTGATCCGGTACACGGGCGCCAATGGTGAGTATATGTTTAAGCTGTTCTTTATCGGGACCTGGACCCTCCATAAGTTTAACCAAATTAGACCGACGATTTTCTAAAAATTCGATCAGCTGGGGATTTTTTTTAGGAAGCGGTATTAATTCATTAAGTTCCGGCATAATTTGTCTCTTGGGCTTATTTCAGTCTTACTCTATATGGGCGCAAAAATATCGTAAGGCAAAGCTATGAATGAGATCGAGAAAAAAATAAATGAATTAGGCTTAGTGCTCCCCGAGGCGGCGGCTCCCGTCGCCAATTACGTCCCTTATGTTAAAAGCGGTAACATGGTTTTTATATCAGGACAGATATCCAAGATTGGTGATAATGAAATAGGTGGACGCCTAGGTGAGGATTTAACTGTTGAGCGAGGGCAAGCGGCGGCAAAGTTATCGGCTTTAAATTTAATGGCGCAAATGAAAGCCGCCTGCGGAGGAGATCTCTCTAAGGTTAAACGGATTGTCAAATTAGGTGGCTTTGTTCAAGCTTTGCCAACAGCTACGCAGGCGGATATTCCCAAAGTCATTAATGGCTGCTCAGACATTATGGTCGCTGTCTTTGGCGATGCGGGACGTCATGCCCGTTTTGCGGTCTCAGCTCCGTCACTGCCTTTGGATGTCGCCGTTGAGATTGATGCGATTATCGAAATTTCAGAGTAAGGCACTCACATTTTCTGGAGGTCGGCCTAAAATAGCGGTCTCACCTTTGACGACTATCGGGCGCTCTATGAGTTTGGGGTGTTCGGCCATGGCTTTGATGAGTGCGTTTTCATCGTCTATATTTTTCAGACCAAGCTCTTTGTATATGGCCTCGCCCTTTCGCATTAATTGGCGGGCGCTTTCAAAGCCTAGCTGGGAAAGTAAGGTTTTTATCTCGGCGGCTTTTGGCGGATTATCGAGATAAAGAATAATGTCTTTGTCCTCGCCCGCCGCCTCTATAAGAGCCAATGTTTGGCGTGATTTCGAACAGCGGGGATTATGATAGATCTTAAGCATTTGAAAATTCCTATGGTCGAATGTCCTCTCGTCCTATAGGCGCTATTTGTCAATGAAAACGGCTCTTATCATATCATCCAACGTCGCGGCCAGTCGGGTCGGGTCCATGGTCAGCGCTTTTTGCCTGCGTCGATTGGGGGTGGAAGCGATTGTCTTGCCAACCACAGAATTTGGACGCCATCCTGGCTGGGGAGCTCCTGGAGGGGGCATCGTCGACCCCGCACGCCTGCGGGATATGTGGGAGGGTATCAAAGCCAACAATATTCATATTGATGCGGTTCTCACGGGATATATGGCCCATCTCGAACATATTCACATTGCTCAGAATATTATCACAGACGTTAGACGTCTAAATAGTCACGCACGTATTTGGGTCGATCCGGTGATGGGGGATAATGGTCGACTTTACGTCGCACAAGACGTTGCCGAGGGTATTAAAAATATACTTTTTCCGCTCGCTGATATGACCACGCCTAATCTGTGGGAATTTGATTATTTATGTGCAACGCAAAGTAAAACATTAGAAGACGTTCGCAAGACCGTAGAAAAGCTTGATCGCAATGTCTTGGTATCTTCGGTTCCGATTGAAAATAATATTGGGGCTATATTGCGATCAGATAACCAATTTTATCAAATAGCGCATACTCAATTTCAATCCGTCCCGCATGGCGGTGGCGATGCGTTGGCGGCGGTTTTTCTGGCCTATGAATTATTAGGCTATACGCAGGAAGACGCCTTTGCTCATGCGGTATCCGTCATATATGACATATTGAAGACCGCGGTTGATGAGGGCCGAAATGAATTGCCGCTCATTGAATGCCAATCTAAGCTGATTGATGTCAATTTATTGACCTTAGAGAGATTAACATGACAACACCCTTTGATCTTCAGGCACCCGCCGAGTTTGATGCTGTGAGCGAGGCTTTTAAAGCTAATTTTGACGAAGGACTGGAACATGGAGCCGCCTTTTGTGTCATGTATAAAGGTCAGATTTTAATCGACCTTAAAGGCGGATGGGCTGACCGCAGGAAAACAAAACCTTTAGATGAAGACGCACTTATTAGTGTTTATTCATCGGGGAAAGCGGTCGCGGCGCTTATCATCGCTTTGCTCGCAGATGATGATCTCTTGGGTTATAATCAACCCGTCAATACAATTTGGCCTGAATTTGATAGATTCGGAAAAGGTGAATTGACCGTTGCGCAAGTGATGTCGCACCAGTCCGGACTTTCGGGGATAACAAATCCTGAATGGACAGCTCTAGATTGGTTTGACTGGGTCAAGACATGCGACGAGTTATGTGATCAGGAGCCATTGTTTACGCCGGGTTCTGCTAGCGGCTATCATCCTGTGGTTTACGGATTTTTGTCCGGGGAAATAGCGCGCCGTGTTGATACCTATGGTCGCCATTTGGGCGACATACTGAGACAGGATATTTGTGAGCCGTTAGGTTTGGACGTCTGGCTTGGTCTGCCTAATAGTGAACATGAGCGCTGTGCGGAAATAATTAAACCCAGAGCATTGCCAGATTTGGGTGTGATTACGCCCGCCAAGAAAGCGGCCTTTTTAGAGACTTGGTCATCTCCGGGTCGTAGCGGTGTTAAAGCTTGGCGCGAAGCGCAGCTTGCGGGATCGAATTGTCACGCGACGGCCAAAGGTCTTGCCGCGATCATGCAGCTCGCGATTGACGGTAAAATAGGCAATAAGACGTTTCTCGCCGAAGATATGTTAGGATTTTTACGTGAGCCGCGCATCTCTGGACCGGATCATGTTCTTCCCTATGACGTGACATTTGCAGCAGGTCTTATGTGTAATTCGCCAAATTTCTTTTATGGTCCTAATCCAGAGACTGTGGGTCATAGTGGCTGGGGCGGATCCTGTGTTTTCGCGGACCCCAAAACAGGCCTTACT
Source organism: uncultured Caulobacterales bacterium (assembly GCA_964587545.1). Classification (GTDB taxonomy): domain Bacteria; phylum Pseudomonadota; class Alphaproteobacteria; order Caulobacterales; family Maricaulaceae; genus JACOMS01. The sequence goes on from CAZPLJ010000042.1 coordinate 6,930, forward strand.
GCGGCATATGTTATGACAAAGCAGGATAAATATCTCATGGGTGATCCGCGGTCACGTCGACTTATTGAGGCGCTGTATAATAGTCTGTGATTTTTAATCCTAATCTGTAAATTACAGCCTTATAATTTGATTAAATTATTTGGGGTAATTATCCAGCATTATGCGATCAGTAATTTTAACTCTCTGCTTGACCTGTTTGCCTGTCGCTGCGCAGGCCAATTTCCGTCCAGATGATGTTGTCTCTGAGGCGCGAGAACGGACCTTATTAGAGGTCACCTATGACCCTAAATATATGCGTCTCGATTATCCTGGCGGAGATGTTCCGGATAATACGGGTGTTTGCACCGATGTGATTATTCGTAGTTTCAGAAATGCGTATGGGTTTGATTTTCAAAAAGCCGTGCATGAGGATATGTCGCAAAACTTTTCCCGTTATCCCAAAATATGGGGCTTGAAACGCCCCGATAAAAATATTGATCACCGCCGGGTTCCAAATCTTGAGACTTTTCTAAAACGTCAAGGCGCCTCTTTGCCGATTTCAAAAAAGCCGAGTAATTACCGCCCCGGCGATATTGTCAGCTGGCGGTTAGGGGGTCGTTTGCCGCATATTGGAATCGTTTCAGATAAAAAATCCAGATGGGGTACGCCGCTTGTTATTCATAATATAGGCGCAGGGCCCGTTGAAGATGATCTGTTATTTAATACAGATATCAACGGTCATTTCAGGTTTATACCCGAAGACGAATAATTAAGGCGTTAGGTCTTTTATTGAGCTTAATGATGCCACCGGTCCGCTTGTGCCTACGCGGTCACTCGGAATAAAACAGGGCAGGTTCCAAAAAATTACGCGATACCCACCAATATTACTTTCATCGACAGTTTCTTTGCCGTTCCATAGGGTGACATGACCCGTAAAACTTCCGTCCGGGAAATCCATGACGACAACACCGGGCGTATTAGGAAGGTCATATTGATTGCCAGTTCCGTCGACGACGGCCACGTCAGGTGAGCCCCATATTTTTAGAAGATATTTTTCTATATCGCTGACACGATAATAATATTTATCGCCATACTCGCCGCTGACGGTTTTATTGCTATCCCAAGGTATGTCATGCCCAGCCATATGTAACATATGGGATAAGCGCACGGTGCAGGCGTTTTCCCAACGTCCTTGGTTGGGAGGCAGATTGCCATTTACGGCGACTTTACCCCCCAGATAGTTAAACACATTTAGAGGTTCGTCATTAATATAATTTTCCCACATGACCTGAAAGTTTGGGCGTCCAGCAAGTTTATCCACACCTGGATAAATTTGATCGCAAGCCAGGGCTTGTTCGGGGCCGGGAATAAAGCCTTTTAATATTGTCGATCGGGCTTGCGCTGGGCTCTGTGGTTGCGCTGGTGTTTCAGCGACCGGGCTTGCGGGTGGATTAGATGGCTTAGGCGTCGATGCGCAGGCCGCCAAAATTACGGGTATTAAAATAAACAATAGACGTTTTAACATGATCATTAGACCCCTTTTAAGACATCGTGGCCAATCTCAATCAAATTGGCGACTCAGGCGAAAATCCTCACAACTGTGATGTTAAAGACACATTTGACAAAAAATACGAGTGAAAAAGGCATGAAATAGGACATTTTTTCGGGGCTGCACCCTTTACCTCCTCTAATTATGTCTGTATGGGCCAGCCCAACACATGGCCTCTTTTAGGGGCCTTTATTTTTAGATCAGAAACGAGCTGAGATTACATGGTAGAAATTTACGTTCGCCAGAACAATGTTGACCAAGCGCTACGCGCATTGAAGAAAAAACTGCAAAATGAGGGCGTCCTTCGGGAAATGAAAGCTCGTAAGCATTACGAAAAGCCATCCGAAAAGCGTGTTCGCGAAAAGGCAGAAGCTGTACGTCGTGCACGTAAGTTGGCGCGTAAACGCGCGCAAATGGAAGGTCTTATTCCGTCTAAGAAGCGTCGCCCACGTCGCTAGACTAAGCGATTTTTCAAAAACAATGCCGCCTCATAGGCGGCTTTTTTATTGCCTTAATTTCATATGTGAGGAATTAAGCCCATATGTCAGAACAAATTTCTCAATCGCTCTCTCGTGTTGCCCCGTCAGCCACAATGGCCGTCGTTCAAAAAGGTCGAGAGATGCGGGCCGCCGGGATAGATGTCATTAACCTTGGAGCTGGCGAACCGGATTTTGATACGCCCGAACATATTAAAGAGGCTGCTGTGAGGGCCTTGGCCGAAGGAAAAACCAAATATACCAATGTGGATGGTATCCCTGAATTAAAAGAGGCGATTATAGGTAAGTTTAAGCGAGACAATAATCTGTCTTATAACACATCCCAAATCAATGTGTCGCCAGGGGGTAAGCCGGTTTTATATAATGCCTTTGTCGCCACGCTAAATCCGGGCGATGAGGTTATTATACCGACACCGTGTTGGGTCTCATATCCCGAAATGGTCAAGCTTGCGTCTGGAACGCCTAAGCTCGTGAATTGTGATATGAGCTCGGGTTTTAAGATTACACCCGGGCAGCTTGAGGATGCCATTACATCTCGTACAAAATGGCTTGCGCTTAACTCGCCGTCCAACCCGACCGGCGCAACCTATACCAAAGCCGAATTAAGAGCCTTGGGAGCCGTGTTAAAGCAGCACCCGCATGTAATGATACTTACCGATGATATTTATGAGCATCTGGTTTATAATGGCTTAGAATATGCGACCATCGCCCAAGCTTGTCCCGAGCTTTATGAGCGAACCCTGACAATGAATGGCGTATCCAAAGCTTATGCTATGACGGGGTGGCGTATTGGTTACGCGGGCGGTCCTGAATGGCTGATAAAAGCGATGGCCAAAGTGATGGGGCAGACGACGTCCAATCCGTCTTCCATTAGTCAATGGGCGGCGGTTGAAGCTTTGAATGGTGATCAAACATTTCTGAAGGAGTGGAATAAGATATTTCAAGATCGACGCGATCACGTCGTTGCGGGCTTAAATCAAACAGGAAGCCTATCCTGTCTTTCGCCAGATGGCGCTTTTTATGCCTATCCTGATTGTTCCGACGTTATCGGAAAACAAACACCCGCCGGGAAAGTTCTGCAAACTGATACAGATTTTGCGATGGCTATAATGTCGGAAGCCCATGTTGCTGTTGTTCCGGGCACAGCCTTTCATGGCGCACCGCACATTAGATTATCTTACGCGTCCGATACGCCATTATTAATCGAAGCCTGTTCACGTATTCGGGCGTTTTTCGAAAAACTTTCGTAAAAAAAACCGGGCGCGGCGGGGAGCCGGCCCGGGAAAGTCTTCGCATTACATTCGGGGAGGAAGTGTATGCGGTTAACAGTACACAAAGGGGAGGAGTGTCACTGTTCATTGTTTATTTACAAATTATGAGTGGATTTCAGAAGTTATATCAATGCAAACGAACTATGCATTAACGCATAGCAGAACTATTGCCAATTCTTGGTTGTTCGAACGAGGAATTCACGAAAGACTTTTGCCTTAACAGACCCGCGAAGTTCAGTTGGGTAGACGAAAAAGACGTTGATCTCATCACCTGAAATTTGAGGAAGAATGCGGACCAGTCGCCTTGATAGTGATACCATGTAGTCCGGAAGGCTGACGATACCTATACCCGCTTCGGCCGCGCGCATAAGTCCTTGTAGATTATTGACCATTAATATGGGCTTGCGGGGCGAGTGTTTATCGCGCCCATGTGTGAGAACCCAATTTCCTCCGCGAATTCCCGAAGGTGTCAGATCGCCAAAAGCGACAAGTTTATGATTGTCGAGATCTTCCAGTCTCGCGGGAGCTCCATATTTGGCAAGATAGCTATCGGCGGCATAAAGACTTTGTGACATGGTGCCTAATTTACGTTCAATAACATCGCCATGTGTCGTGGGTCTGGGCCGGATCGCACAATCTATATCCATTTTAGATAAATCTTGCTGTTGATCTTCCAAAATTAATTTAAGCTCAATATCAGGATAGGCTTTTAGAAATTCCGGTAGGACTGATGTTAGCCAGTTTGATCCCAGTGAGGTTGGAGCAGAGACACGCAATGTCCCTTGTGGCTTGCTGCGGCTATCAATGACCATAGCTTGAGCCAGAGCCACCTGATGGGCAACGTCTTTTGCAGTATCGTATAAAATCCTACCTTGTTCGGTAAGCGTTAAGCCACGTGCATGGCGATGAAAGAGAGGTGTGTTCAAGCTTTCCTCCAAAGCCGTGATTTGACGACTCACGGCAGATTGTGAAATTCCCAAACGATCAGCCGCCGCCGTGAGGGACCCAGTTCCCGCAGCTGCATGAAAGGTTTTTAGCTTATCCCAATCAAATGTATCGACCACTATTCCGCTGCTATAGATTTATGCTCGGCTTCTTCGGCTAGCCATTTTTCGGCCTCTAATGCCCCCATGCATCCAAGTCCAGCGGCCGTGACAGCTTGTCGATAAACTTCGTCCGAGACATCGCCGGTAGCGAATATGCCGGGTATGTTGGTCGCGGTACTGTCAGGTTTCGTTTCAATATATCCGCCACTATTCATACCGATATGTCCATTAAAGACTTCTGTCGCGGGTTTGTGACCGATCGCGATAAAGACGCCATGTGTATCGCGTTCAAAAACTTCACCGCTTTTAACATTTTTAAGTTTGACACCTGTGACACCGGGCGGGTTGTCAGACCCCAGGATTTCTTCCAAGGTCGTATCCCAAAGGATTTCTACTTTATCATTGTCGAATAATCTATTTTGTAGGATTTTTTCCGCCCTTAATTCATCGCGGCGATGAACAACTGTGACTTTAGATGCAAATTTTGTTAGAAATAGGGCTTCCTCAACGGCGGTATTGCCGCCGCCGACAACGACAACATCTTTGTTGCGATAGAAAAAGCCGTCACAAGTTGCACAGGCAGAAACGCCAAATCCTTTAAATTTTTCCTCGGATGGCAAACCCAGCCATTTCGCCTGAGCTCCGGTAGCAATTATAACGGAATCTGCCGTATATATTGTCCCGCTGTCGCCGTTCATTTTAAATGGGCGTGACTGAAAATCCACATCTATTATGATGTCTTCATAGAACTCAGTTCCGAACTTTAGAGCATGTTCTTTAAATTTATCCATCAATTCAGGCCCCAAAATTTCAGGAAACCCAGGATAATTCTCGACATCGGTTGTGATGGTTAGCTGGCCACCGGGTTGCAATCCAGCCACAATACCGGGTTCAAGCATGGCACGGGCTGCATAAACCGCGGCTGTATATCCAGCGGGGCCGGAACCAATGATAAGCACTTTGTGGTGTATATTTTCGGGCATAAGGGTCTCTAATTGTTATATCAATCCAGATAGAACTGCTCGAATAGATTCGCAAGCGCTGCGATGATTAAATCCATAAGCGTTAATCTGACAAAAAATCGTTTTCTATAAACACCTTGTTAAACAAAACAGGGCACAAGCCATTAACCATAATGCATTTCTGCGTTCTCGGAGGGTTATATGCGTCTTGCAGCTTTAGCATTTTCAGCTGTTCTTTTGTCAGGATGTTCCTGGCTCGGTGGATTAAGTGGAAGTCAGTTTAATTCTGGCTTTAACGCTCAGTCTCAATATGGAGGGTTTAACGCCCGTGGTGCGCAACAAATCGGTGCCCAACAGGGATGCCAGATTCTTTCTGTTGCCCAACCAATCCCAACAGGATGTCACCCATCAGAAGTAACATTGGCCGTACCTGGTCAGGGCTATGGTTTTGCACAAAAACCTGATTTTTCTAATTACACATCCGGTGGATATGGCTCACATGCGGCCCAAGCGGGTGCTTTAGGTGCCAATTACGGCGCTGAGCCACATATTAGAAAGCCCAAGTGGCGCGGAAGCCTATCTTTTGGTGGAGAACGGAGTATTTCCGGTGATATTTTGGATTTCTCCTCATTTGGAGGATCCGCTGGAGCTTTATATAATCCAGATAATTTTGCGGAAGGTCGTACAAGTGGTTCTATCGCAAGTGGTAATATCCTCAGAGAAAGATATTCAGCCGACGTAGAGGGTCTAGATGCTTCTGATATAGCTTTTGAGGATGTGCATAGCACGCCTGTTCGTATTGCGGGGGGCGTAGAGTATATTCATTCACCATCCACGACTGTATTTGCCAATCTTGGCTATAGTTATGCCGGGGGTGAAAGAGTCAATGGGTTAACCGTTATCGGTGAACTTGAGTATGAAACTATATCCGAGGATTATGATGCTGCAGGTGCTCTAATTGGTAGCGTGCCCAATAGAACATTTATCCCTAACCAAGAAATTGCAAATATCGATTTGGATTTTTCACCCTTGCGTAGGTGGGATTTGGAAGTTGGTGCGCGGAAATATTTCAACCCTATCCTAACAGACCCACAAAATCGAACGGTTACGCCATTTGTTGGGGTATCAGCGGGCGCGAGCCACTATAATGCCGCGAGAGTGGATATACGTCAGCAGCAGGTTTTCTTTGAGCGGGCGTTTAACGGAAATCCAGAATTTTATGACGTTCCGTCGTCAACGACACCGACTGAGGTTTACGGGGCGCAATGGGTACCTAATGGCTCATTAACAGCCGGTATGGAGTGGCAAGTAACGCCGAAAACAGCATTCGCGCTCGAATCAGGACTTAGATATGAAGGTGGACGCGACTTATCCAATGGCGAAAACAGTCAATCTAACGTCGTTATTCCGGTTACCCTTCGTGGAAGTTTCAATTTTTAATAGAAGAAAATTTGTGATGTTAAGACTTTGTTTTAGATTTGAAAACTATTTCTTAAGCAAACATGGTTAACAACATGTCAGACAACAAAGGTCGAGAGAAAAAGGAGTCCGATATGCGTTTAGCATTTTGCGCACTATCAGCAGTATTATTATCAGGCTGTTCGTGGCTTGGCGCCGGGGGGGGACACGGAGATTCCTTTGGTTATGGTCAAGGATTATACGGAGGCAATTGTGCCCCCGACGCTTACGGTCAAGCCGTATCTTTCCAATCCTTAGGCGGTGCAGGCTGTGCCCCGGGAGCTGGATATGGTGTCGGTTATGACGGCTACGGTGCAGGCGCGTATGGAGCAGGCGCTGGTGCTTACGGCGGTGCGGGAGCATATGGCGGTGCTGGAGCGTATGGCTTAGGCGGCGCAGGTTTTGGAGCCGGCGGTCTTAACGGAGCTGGAGCGGGTTTCGGCCCTGGCGGATTTGGAGCAGGCGGTCTTAATGGTGCAGGAGCAGGCTTTGGCGCTGGCGGATTTGGCGCCGGCGGTCTTAACGGAGCTGGAGCAGGCTTTGGCGCTGGCGGATTTGGCGGCGCAGGTGCAGGCGGTTTCGGTCCTGGCGGCGCATTTGGTCCCGGAATCGGCGGTACAGGATTCGCAGGGTCAACCGGATTTGGTACTGCGGGCGGCTTGGGAACAGTCACGACATTAGGGTCACAAGCACCATTTGGTTCGGCCGTTGGCGGAACAACGTTTGGCACGGGTGTTAGCACTTTAGGTGCAACGGGCTTTGGTGTGAATAGTGGAACCGCCGGATCAGTTACCACTGTTCAAGGTGCCCCAATCTATGTTCCACAACCTTATCCTGCCTATTATGGAGTGGGTGTCCCCGCTCTACGGGGTGTAGCTGGTGCAGCATTACCTTTTGGTCTTGGCCTACACATTGGAAATGAATTTGGTCTCAGTGGTAGAGTAGCTGCCGCTAAACCAGGAGGGCCATCTTTAGGTGGCGGCGGCGAGGCTGGTCCGATAGATGAAATAACCTATAATGATGCGTTTGGCGACTTGCGAACAATCGGTGGATCAGCAGAATATGATGTAAGCCGGGATACAACAGTATTTGGTACAGCTAAATACGGCGAAGCAAGTGGACGTTCCGTGGACACGGGCAGCTTTACGGCAGGAGTATATGACGCATCTGGTAACTTTGTTCCAGCTCTAAATAGTCCCACACGTGATTTGACCGGAACATTCTCTGATCTGGAAACCATAACGCTTGAAGCTGGTGCCAGAAAATATGTCGGGTATAACACAGGCTTTAGACCTTATGTCGGCGGTACTGTCGGTGCGACATATAATGATGATGTAACATTGACACAAATAGATCAAAATGGTGCGCTCTTTAATGAACGCGTCTTTATCGATAATGGCTGGAACCCAACAGCGTCGGCTATCCTTGGTACGGAATTCGCCGTCGGTCACCGCGGGGCTATCGGAATAGAATCCGGTATTAGATGGACAGACAATATTGGTGTAGAGGATAAGTCGTCTTCTGACCGCTGGTCTATTCCATTGAAATTACGGGGCCGCGTCGCGTTCTAATAAACACTCCTTATAGTTAACAATCCTAAAACCCGGCATTGACCGGGTTTTAATCATTTTAGGGTACTGTCCTCCCATAACAAGAAACGTGGGTGTTGGCACACTTGTTGCAAAATCAGTCGCATGAAACTGACGCGGCTGGCAATTGTGCCAAATCAGAACAAAAGGGACGGTATTATGCGTTTACTATTATTAGGAGTGGCTTCTATTGCACTCTCGGGGTGTTCATGGATTGGTTTGGGCGGCTCAAAACATAGCAATAATTATAATCATCACAATGGGCATTATTCCAAATCGACGACCTCTCATAAAGTTAGCGGCTGTCAGGGACAATGTTTAAGCCGTTGGAATTTGGAAGCCGCTATCGGCCCTGAGTTCATTATTGACGGAGATGGCGTAACTGGCGACCGAATTAACAACATACCCGGCGTTGTGGGTAACAATGAGTCGTTTGGTTCTGCCTTTGATGACGGAGTACGTTACGAACTTGGAGGTTCATATGCTTTGAGCCCCAACCGCAAGGTTACACTAATAGGTCATTATGCAAATGCAGACGGTAACGATGTTACGTTGGGAACCGTAAACGGAGCCGCTTTATCAGGTACGCTTAGCGATTATGAGCGTTACGGTGTCGAAGCAGGTCTACGTCAGTACTTCCGTCCAAGAGCTGTGCCGATTGTTAAAGGTCTACGTCCGTATGTTGAAGGTCGTCTAGGTGCAACAAATGTAGATGATATCTCTTTAAACAATGCGACATTAGGTGCTGCTGCTTTCAACGGCGGAACTGCTGCATTTTATGAGGGCGGATGGGTTCCAACCGCGGCTGGTCTTGTTGGCGTTGAAGCTCCAATCTTTAACCGGGCTACTTTAGGTCTAGAAACAGGTCTGCGTTACACTGGTACTTTGGATACAGATACGAGCGATTTCGGTCCGGGTGTACCGCTGGCAGGAACCAATAACGGAAGCAACAATTGGACTGTTCCAGTAATGCTACGTGGTCGTTATCGTTTCTAACGATTGGTTCACTTAGAATAAAAAACCCGGTGTTCGCACCGGGTTTTTTTGTGGCATGAGTTCTTGGCTAATGTAGAAGAGCCTAATGAATACGATTGTGATCATACCTGCACGCATGGCGTCCACACGATTGCCTGGAAAGCCGCTGGCTGACATAGCAGGGCGTCCCATGATAGTCCGTGTCATGGAAAATTCCGAAGCCGCACGGATTGGCCCAGTTTATGTGGCTTGCGCCGAAGCCAAAATCGCTGACGAAATCAAAAGGCATAACGGCAAGGCTATACTCACAGATCCCGACCTCCCATCAGGATCAGACCGTGTGAAGGCCGCGGTTGACAATATAGACCCAGAAAAAAATTATGATGTTGTGATTAATGTTCAAGGAGACATGCCTACTCTGGATCCATCCTTACTTAGATCTGTGTTGTCATTGTTAAAAGAAAACGAGGATTGCGATATTGCAACCGCTGTTGTCCGGACAAGCTCGGAACGCGAAAAAAACGACCCTAATGTGGTCAAAGCGGTATTGAGCCAATCTGGACAGGCGCTGTATTTTTCACGATCAGCCATCCCCAATGGAGATGGTCCCATTTGGCACCATATAGGTATATATGCTTACCGACGTGAAGCACTTGCAAAATTTTGTGAATTACCACCATCCCTTTTAGAGTTGCGAGAAAGACTGGAACAACTTCGGGCCCTCGAAGCAGGCATGAAAATATACGCCGCTATTGTCGATGTGGCACCTGAAGGTGTAGACACGCCCGAAGATCTTGAACGTGCGAGAAAAACCCTAGGAGCAGCGAGTGTCTAAAATTGTATATCAGGGCGAGCCGGGTGCTTTTTCACATCTCTCCTGCCGCACATATTATCCAGATATGGAGCCTCTGGCTTGCCCGTCCTTTTCGGCCGCTTTCGCAGCGGTTCGTAAAGGTGATGCTAGTTATGCGATGATCCCTGTTGATAACACGGTCGCCGGACGGGTCTCTGATATTTATCATCTTCTACCCGAAGGCGGGCTTCATATTATTGGGGAAGAATATTTACCGGTTCACCATCAGCTTATGGCTCTCCCAGGAGCCAAACTTGAAGATATAAAAACTGTTCGTTCACATCCGATGGCGTTGGGTCAGGTACGAAAACGGTTGGAGGGCCTAAATATTCAACCCATAGCCGATGCCGATACGGCTGGCGCGGCCCGAAAGATCGCTGAGCGTGACGACATGTCGGTGGGCGCCGTAGCCTCGCGTTTGGCAGCCGAAATATATGGTTTGGATATACTGGCCGAAAATATTGAGGATGCGACCCATAATACGACACGGTTTTTGGTTTTAACGAATAAAGCCCAATCTATGGAAAACCCAGAAATACCTTGCGTCACGAGTTTCGTGTTTCGCGTGCGTAGTGTTCCCTCCGCTTTATATAAAGCGCTTGGAGGTTTTGCGAGTAACGGTATCAATATTACAAAACTTGAAAGCTATATGGTGGGTGGATCATTTCAGGCTGCACAATTTTACGCTGATGTAGAAGGTCATCCAGAAAGCGACCCCATGAAAAATGCCCTTGAAGAGCTTGAGTTTTTCAGCGAAAAAATCATCATGTTAGGTACTTACCCTGCCCATAAACTTAGGATCCAAAACCGTTGATGATTTATAACTATTTGAAAAAACTAGCTCTATTTTCGGTATTGTTTATCCTAGCCTGTACGCCGTCTGCCTATGCTGAGAAAGACGCTATCTACACGTCGTGGCAAAACAATCTTGCGGTTCAAGGCTTTGACGTTGTGAGCTTTTACTCTGGTAAACCGCAAGAAGGAAAAGCGGAATTTTCGACAGTCTATAAAAAGGCGCGATGGCAATTTTCTAGCGAGGCTAATCTAGATTTATTTCAAACAAATCCAAACGCTTTTATTCCGCAATATGGGGGCTATTGCGCGTGGGCTGTTGCGAACGGTAAGCTAGCCAAAGGGTCCTCTAAATATTGGCATGTTGAAGATGGTAGGCTTTACCTGAATTTCAATTCGCGAATTCAAGAAAAATGGGACAAAGATAGGGCAGAATTTATTTCACTGGCGAATGAAAAATGGCCAGAAATTCTTAAGTAATCTAGCCTTCAGCTAGCCAATATCGAAGAATTTGATTGGCGATTGTAAAATTAGGTGGTCGTAAGAATGCCTCGCTTTTCGTCTCAAAAACATCGCGTACCGTGTCTTTTGAAAACCAAAGCGCGTCTTCAATTTCTGCCTTATTAATATTGAGCTCACGCTGGTCTGTCTCGCAGATTAAGCCCATCATAAGCTGGCTTGGAAATGGCCACGGTTGCGAGAAAAGGTAACGTATATTTTTTACGTCCAGACCAACCTCTTCTTTTACCTCTCTAGCACATCCTTCTTCCAATGTTTCTCCTGGCGAAATAAAACCGGCTAAAGCCGAATAGGCCCCTTGTGGCCAGCCAGCACTTCGGCCCATTAGGCAGTCGTTTCCATTAAGGATTAGCATAATGGCAACCGGATTTACCCGGGGGAAGTGATCGGTCTCACAAGACGGACAACTCCGGTATAGCCCGCCTAAGACCGGATGACTTTCTTTCCCGCAATTGGAACAAAACCGATGTGTCCGATGCCAATCAAATAAAGATCGTGCCCGGCCAGCTATAGCTAAAGATTGGGGGTCAATGTGTGATGCGATGAACCGCATTTCTTGAAAGGCGTCATCAGGTGCCAATGATTGGCTGCTTTCTAATGTGAAGGCAAATAACGGCCCGTGATTGTCGGTCCCAAGAAAGACCGGGCCTGGTTCTTCTATGTTTTTCCCGATTAGTTCCTGAGGATGGATCATGTATAATTCGCCATTCTCTTTAACAGCGGGATTGCCTTTATTTAATAAAATGGCCCGCGCTTTGGAGTCCTTCAGGTAATTCTGTAAAGATGCAGGGTCGCGTTTATCTTCTAGATGATTTAGTTGCGCGCCGGAAAAACTGATACGTGGTGAGAAAGCCATATAACGCTGTTAGCGCTTTGGCCTCATGTTGGCTAGCGTCTTGTGACGCGCATAGGCATTCCGTTATTTGGCTTAAGTGAAATTCGCATGACGGGTGTCGCGGGTTTTTCTACAGCATATTCAAAGCGATATTTTTTTAAAATCATAACAAGTATGATCAAGGCTTCCTGCATTGCGAAGTGCCCCCCTATACAAATACGGTGACCGACCCCAAAGGGCAAAAATTGAAATTTATGTCTAGCCGCCTTTTTATCCCCTAAAAACCGTTCGGGCATGAAGCTATCGGGTCTATCCCATAATAATTTGTGACGATGCAGGGCATAGAGATTGAGAAATAAATACCCACCTTTGGGAATAAAGCTAAGCTTATAACGGTCATCTTCTCTGGCCATACGGGTTACAAATGGCAGAGGCGGAAAGAGCCTTAGAGCTTCGTTATAGCAAGCGCTTGTAAATGTGAGCTGCTCTGCCCAGTCCTTTGCGGGAGATGATAGATCAATATTATCAATCTCTTCTTCTACCTTCGATCGGGCAATGTTGTCGCCCGATAAAAGATATAAAATCCATGACAGGCTTCGTGCTGTCGACTCATGCCCGGCAATGATAAAGGTTAGCATGTGATCCTCAATTTCATCGCTGTTGAGCTTGGAAGAGCCGTCTTTATCTTGCACACATATCAGACGTGTAAGCAAATCATCCGGTAGGTCTTGTCCTGCCTCTCGTTTAGAAATGCGGTTGCTAATAAGCATTGAGATTTGCTGACGTAGTTCCCCGAGCTCTTTATATCCTCGCAGCCGTGTTGGACGAGGAATCCAAGACGGCAATTGTAAGAGGTCAAACGGGTCTACATTGCCTAAGCGCTCAATGAATTTGGATACGGTTTCCATCGTCTGAGTGGCATCTTCATCTAATTCACGTGAAAACAAAACTTCGGATAAAACCCCATAGGCAAGATCTGACATCTTATCCGCAATAGGTTCGCCGCCGTTTATATCGAAAACATCATCAAGCCTTTTTGCGACGGCTATTTTCATTTGTTCAGCCAATGTCGCTATATAGCGTGGTGTAAATATTGGCGCCATAGATTGTCGTGCGCGTTTCCAAATATCGCCATCTGAGCTCACAAGCCCATCACGCAAAATGGGTCGTAATATTGATTGCCTGATAGGCTCTAATTCATAGTTTTTTGCATTCTCGACAAAACAGTAGCGGATCATATCCGGATCATTCACGACCGTGAAATGGCTACCGAAAAGCCGATATTGAAAGACGGGAAGTTCAAATTGGTAGGCCGATAGGGATTTAATTGGGTTCGTCGCCATTCCCCAGACAGCGCCAAATTGATCCCTTAAGCCTATTTCCAAAAATCCCTTTCTAAGTGGGATGGGTACGTCGGGTGTGAAATAGGTCGTTGCACTCATGATTACACCTTAAAGATGTAAAATAAAAACGCAACTTAAAATATTATTTTCTTTTTAATATCCTTACTGGCATGCCATTTTCCGGTTGGACAGTGACATTCATCCGAGGCCAGGGCGGCTCATCCGCGACATACTCAAATCGGTAATTTCGCGCGAGCAACGCAATCATGATCAGAGCTTCCTGCACCGCAAAGCGCTGACCAATACACACACGAGGACCAAGCCCGAATGGTAGATATTGATAGAGCCCGATCTCTTTGCGTGCGCCGCCAAAAAACCGAGATGGGTTAAACGCATTAGGACGTTCCCATAATTTATTGTGGCGGTGCAAAATCCAGAGATTGATCATAGCAACACCGCCTTTGGGAATTGTTCGGTCGGCAAAGTGATCTTCATTTATAGCTTCGCGGGTCACTATCGGTGCAGGCGGATAAAGCCGCATGCTTTCTTCTAAACAGGCCTTAGTCCATGGTAAATGCTCGCCCCAACTATCTGGGGGAAGCCCGATATTTAGAGCGTCAACCTCGACTTCCAACCGCTCACGGGCATTGTCATCATTATCCAATAGGTAAAATAACCAGGTGAGGGCGCGTGCGGTGGTTTCATGACCGGCTCCGATAAAAGTGAGGAGATGGTCCTCAATTTCGTCATCTGACAGGGGCGCCCCGGTCTCATCTGCAACGTCCATAATAAGGGTCAGAAAATCATCCGGTAATATTTCCCCGCGGGATTTCATAGTGACCCGGTTCTGATAGCCGGCTTGAATAAGATCGCGTAATTTTTGAATAGCGCGAAGACCCGGACGTTTAGTGAGGCGGGGTATCCAATCGGGCGCGGCTAAGATATCCAGCGGATCTGGCCGGCCCAAAAATTTTAGAGCATTCGCCACGAGTTTCAGCACGTCTTCCCTGTCCCCCGAAATTTGTCCAGAAAACAAAGCATCTGATAAAATCAGATAGGTAAAGCTCGGCATTATTTCCGAAAATTTCACAGTCGCGCCATCTTTTAAGAGAATGGGCATTTCTCTTAGAGTGGTTTCTGCCATGCTTTTGGCAAAGCTTGTCACATGCTTGGGCGTGAATAGCGGTGTCAAAGCGTGACGAGCCCGTTTCCAACTTTCGCCCTCAGCAGTGACCAGACCTTCGCGTAAGATAGGTTTTAATATACGTTGTCGGATGGGTTGCATGCGGTAATTATCGGCATTTTCTACAAAACAATAACGGATCATGTCCGGGTCAGATATTTGGGTAAAAAATGTTGAAAAAAGCGGAAATTGATTGATCAGATTATCATATTGCCAGGCCGCACTGCTTTCCAAAGGATTGCGGGCAATGGTGATAAGTGAGCGTGGGTGATCCCATATATTCCACTCTTCCGGGGCTCTCTGATCAGGAATAGGGACGGAGGGGATAAAATATCCCTCTTCATATCTTATGGGAGGTCTAGCCTGTCTCATATCACTATCTCATATCACACTTCACTAAGGAGGAGGTGTGATATTTTTGCAATAGTCCTATGCAAGATACAGCTATAGCTGCGTCTACAAGTTGCACACTTGGAAATCATCAGCTCTCTTTGCCTCAGCTTTTATAAAGGAGAAGCACATGAAACTTTTAAAAATCGCAGCCGCGTCTGCCTTGCTTTCCATGTCGGCTGGCATAGCCCAAGCTCAAGATAGCGGATTTTACGGCGCCATAGGTGCCACAAGTTATGATTTTGATTTCTATGGCGTCGAAGGCAAGCTCGGTTACAATATCAACGAATTTTTTGCCATTGAAGGTCAAGCTGGCACGGGACTCATAGATAATGAGGAAGAGTTGGGCGGATTCGAATTTGAAACAAATATTGATTATAATGTTGGACTCTTTGGTGTTGTTCGAGCTCCACTTGGCCAAAACTTTGAAGTGTTTGCAAGGGGTGGATATCATGCGACTGAATTATCGACTGAAATTGAGTTTGATGACGATGATGACAACGGCCTCGACGATGATGATGACGAGATAACCGAAACGATATCCGCCGATGGCTTTGCATATGGCGGCGGCATACAATATTTTTTCAACGGTAGAGATGGTCTTCGCCTTGAATATACAGGCTATGATCTCGGGTCGGTCAACGGTGTTGATGCCGGCACAGCCGACGCGGTATCGTTATCCTACACACGTAAATTCTAGATCTCGCAAATATTGATAATTTGCCTCGGTCTCAGACCGGGGTTTTTTATTGCCTTACCCTAGCTTAAGTCGCTATAAGGATCGACGGAAGACCCCTGGACGGTTCTCTCGCCAACCTGGTCAGGTCGGGAACGAAGCAGCCACAACGAGTCTTTTCCGGGTCAGGCGGTCTTCCACTCGCTTAGCTGGCGCGCCACCGGTTTGAGCGCCGCGAAGCGCCGAGGCCTATTTAGGCCGAGGAATGAGTAGAGCATAGTTTATTGTACTATAGTTCATCTGGTACATCTACGGGCGATTTTTTCACAAAATTCGTCAGTTTCTCGTAGATATCAGCGATCACACGCCGGCAATCAGCGGCATTGATGATCCAGCAAGCGATAAGGTAAACAATAATGCCCACACTCGCTTTAATGATAAGCGTCAGGACGCCCGGAGTGAAGCCATCCAACGGCAACAAAATAACGGCCACTGCCATCGCAGCACTCGCGGCAAAAATTTCAGCGGCAGCGCGAACGGGTAAGGGCAGCGGAAAGTCTTGTCGGGCCAAGATCGTCGCCGAAATAATTGCCAATACATATGCGGCAATCGTGGACCAGACAGCGCCCATTAAGCCCATTTTCGGAATCAAAATTAAGTTTAAGCCCAAATTTAAAATGACGGGCAAAACCAGTGCCCAGACAAATTTATGCGTTTGGCCAGACAGCATAAAGGCGCGGTGGACATAGTAAGTCATGTAACCATTAATCAAGCCTGCGAAGGCAATCCATGGCATAACGGATATAGCGCCCTCTCTGACGCCTTCACCTAAGACAAAGCTAGCATCTTTAGATACGAGGGCAATTCCAACAGCGGCAGGCACGGCAATCCACAATAATATCGCACCATATCCCTTCAGTATCTCGCGAGTTTTCTCCGACCCATGTTTCTCCATAGCGGTGATAGCCACGGGTGTGACGGCCATAGACACCCAGACAAAAAGAATTTCCAAGCTTCTCGCGGCAAGATTATATCCCGCATTATATTCTCCTGCGGATGCGGTTCCCATTATACCTGCGATCAAATAGACATCTGCGGAATTCAGCGCATAAGACAGGAGCAAACCAATACAAAGTGGAGCGCCATAAACAAAATAGGTTTTTGCCTTTTTTGGCTGGTATTGACCACCGCGCATAAGTCGCTTCATAAACAAAAAATCGATACCGCCGACAATAATCAAACCACAAATAATCCCTAAAAATGGTGCAGAAGCCTGCAATGGCGTTGTAAAAATGAAGAGAATACCAAGGGTGAAGGCGATAAATGTTTTCGAAGTGTAAGCAACGGAATATCGTTTGATGCGGTGAGCGGCTTTGTGGGCTTCCATGCCAAGACTGAAAATTATATGTAAACATGTGGAGGCCAGCGCGAATACCAATACGAATACAAGCTTATGATCTAACGGACTGAGGTATAAGGCCGTCATGACCAGCGTAAATCCAGCAACCCCTGTGATAAAAGCAAGGCGGTAGAGAGTCTTTAAATGGTTCGCGACGTCGTTTTCACGCTCTGCGCGAGCTTGGAACCGGACCATGGCAGCTTCCATCCAAGTAAACAGAGCCATATGAAAGAACTGCATTGTGATCATAGCCACCGCATAAATGCCAAATTGTGCAGGTTCGAGTAAGCGGGTCAGAACCACAATGGTGCCAAACGCCGTCAATAAATTTGCCATATTGACGGGTAAATAACTGAGTATAGAGCGGCCGATCATTTCTTATAAACTTTCATAATTTCGCGCCGAAGGACGAGCAGAACTCAAACAGAAGCATGCGAATAAAAGCCACCTCATGCCACTAGACCTATCGTGCTGCAACTCGCATGCCAAGCGCAATAGCGCGTCTCAGATACTCAAAGAGACATCGGGGCTGCCTGAAATGAACGGCAATCAGATGGCACATAATTTGCACTTCATGTGTTAAACTTTCTATTTATCATCCGCGTATACCGATTGATAATCATTACGAAGTAGGTAGTTTAGTGACCCGTTTTTATACGCATTACTGTGTGCCGGGCTGGGTAGTGGGAAGGTGTTGACGGTAGGTTTTTATGAAACAATTAATTACATCTTCAAAGACACTCAAGCCTTTGGTCCGGCAGGTGT
>CAZPLJ010000043.1:0-20728 GCA_964587545.1 uncultured Caulobacterales bacterium
TCCTCATCCTGAGGCGACGCGTAGCGTCGGGACTCGAAGGATGCTGGAATAGGACCGCTCAAACTGATAAACAGGCCTATGGCCTGTTGGGTTTATATCGTGAAATGCCGCAACGGCGAATATTATACGGGCTCTTATCGCGGCAAATGGATTGATGACCGCATAGGCGAACATAATGACGGAAAATATAAAGGTTACACATTTAACCGTCGTCCCGTGACTTTGATTTGGGCCGAAGAGTTTCAATCCATCAAAGACGCGATTGGCGTTGAACGGCAAATCAAAGGTTGGTCACGACGCAAGAAAGACGCTTTTATCAAGGGGGACTTCGATTTATTAGCCCAATATTCAAAACGTCCTTAGTCTTATCCTCGACCCTTCGAGGCTCCGCTGGCGCTTCGCACCTCAGGATGAGGATTAAAACAATTCCTACCTGAATCCCTAATGCCGCATCCTGCATCGTCTCCCTTTCCTCATCCTGAGGCGACGCGTAGCGTCGGGACTCGAAGGATGCTCATGCATCTATCCTTAGTCTCACCGCCAACCGTATCCAATTTCTAATCCTGAGAAGGACGTTGTTCTCTACCTGATTTTTCGGGATTCCTGCCTCTGAGGGAAGGAGCGAAGTGTGTGTTAAGTTTTAAAGCAATTATCCCGATGCCATTTCAACATACTGGGATGGGGCTTTAGATGTATAGACTCTGGTACGATGGCTTTTCTATCTTCATTGATTAGGCGCTCTATAGAATCGATGTCGTTGATATGTCTCGAAAACAAGATTTCCATGTCATCACTTAAACTAAGTAGTCCGCGGTCAAACATCCAATGAGGCGTTCTGGACAGGGCAATTCCATTTCTAACATGGTCATGACCGTCTTTTTCCACTGGCCAAATATGCGCAGCTTCAACTTCGGCCCGCCCGCCGCCGTTTATAATTTTAAGGCCGGTAAATGCGCATCTGCTGTCATAGGCATTTAGAACAATATTTCTAAAATTTTTGTCCCTGATAACTTTGTTTGTCATGAACAATTTTCGTTTGCGTTCTGAAGTGACGTCAAAAGGCGATTGAACTTCTTCAAATCCTTCTATGGTTGCACTTTCGGATAGGTCTAATTGTAACTCAGCTATACCGAGGTCTAGGATGCGATTAAAATCGGCCTCAGAAATAGGTCTTACGGCTGCTTGAGCGCGTCCAGTTAACTTGCCGTTTTCCAAAAGACCCCGTTCCAAAGGTATCTTGTCAATTGAAAAGGGCACTCCATTTAAGAAAGGCGTATAAGAATTGGGTGTTATAAGGGCCAGGTACATACCCTTTTTTGTTGGGTCGGGAACAATTTTATTTATTTGTGCGACGGCATGATAACCAAGGCTTTTTCGCCCTTTAACCTTCGTTGGTTCGAGATAAAGAACAAACCCACCTTCGAACGCCTTTGCACGTTGGAGATACTGCTTTGGAAACTGATACTGACGAGTCGGGATATCATCGTAAATCGAGTCCTCCCTATGCATAAAAACGCCGTACATTGGTTCTCTTTACTATTATAAAAGCGCGGTACAATCACTTTTACATTATGCCATAAATTCACGCCCCCAAAAAAATCCATAAACCCCTGTTGACGCCTAGGTTTCGCGCGCGTATAGGGCGCTCACATTTGTGGAGATGCTGTCCAGAGGTTGCTTTGGAAACCTTCTTCCCGGTGTAACTAAGAATTTATAGGCTTTTCGCCCGTTATTTAAGGGTGTTGGGTCGTTTTTGTTTGCAAATAACCTGCTTCGATACAGGGGTGGGGTGTTTGCTTTTTGTGCAGGAAAAGGCTTATGCCAACAATACAACAGCTCATCCGGAAGCCCCGGAAAGACAAACGCAAGCGGAATACGGTTCCGGCGCTTGAGGCCTGTCCTCAAAAACGCGGTGTTTGTACACGGGTTTACACAACCACACCGAAAAAGCCGAACTCGGCTTTGCGGAAAGTGGCTAAGGTGCGCTTGACCAACGGATTTGAGGTTCTCTCTTATATTCCGGGTGAGGGTCACAACCTGCAGGAACATAGCGTGGTATTGATCCGCGGCGGTCGTGTGAAAGACTTGCCGGGTGTGCGGTATCACGTCCTACGCGGTGTGCTGGATACACAAGGCGTGAAAGATCGTCGTCAGCGCCGGTCTAAATATGGAGCCAAGCGTCCTAAATAGGGCGGCTTGAATTAGGGTTATATATAATGTCTAGACGTCATCGCGCCGAAAAAAGAGAAATCCTCCCCGATCCCAAATTTGGTGATCTGGTTTTGTCGAAATTCATGAATGCCATCATGTTGGACGGGAAAAAGTCCGTCGCCGAGAGCATTGTCTATGGCGCGCTGGATATTGTTGAAAATAAAGCTAAAACCGAGCCGATGCGCGTATTTCATGACGCGCTTAATAACATTAAGCCCTCTGTTGAGGTCCGCTCCCGGCGTGTCGGTGGTGCGACCTATCAGGTGCCCGTCGAAGTACGTCCTGACCGTCGTCAGGCTTTGGCAATCCGCTGGTTGGTTAGTGCGGCGCGTAGTCGTAACGAAAATACAATGCGCGAGCGTCTAGCCGGAGAGCTAATGGATGCCTCAAATGAGCGCGGAAGTGCGGTGAAGAAGCGGGAAGACACTCACAAAATGGCAGAAGCCAACCGGGCTTTCTCTCATTATCGCTGGTAGGATTTAAAATGGCACGCGAATACGAACTCAAAGATTACCGTAACTTCGGCATTATGGCGCATATTGATGCGGGTAAAACGACCTGCACCGAGCGTATTCTTTATTATACGGGTAAAAACCACAAAATCGCCGAAGTGCATGACGGCGCGGCCACTATGGACTGGATGGAGCAGGAGCAAGAGCGCGGTATTACGATTACGTCGGCTGCGACGACCTGTTTTTGGCGCGACAAACGCTTAAACATCATCGACACACCTGGTCACGTTGACTTTACCATTGAAGTTGAGCGCTCATTGCGCGTGTTGGACGGGGCTGTGACGCTTCTGGATGCCAATGCGGGTGTTGAGCCGCAAACAGAAACTGTTTGGCGTCAGGCTGATAAATATAACGTTCCGCGCATGGTCTTTATTAATAAGATGGATAAAATCGGCGCGGATTTTTACGCCTCTGTGCAATCGGTCAAAGACCGTTTGGGCGGAAATGCGATCGAAATGCAGCTGCCGATTGGCGCTGAGAATGATTTTAAAGGCGTGATCGACCTGGTTCGGGAATGCGCCTATATATGGCCGGAAGATTCCGATCTTGGCTCCAAATTTGATACCGTCGATATTCCGGCTGATATGGCCGATGATGCTGCGAAATACCGCGAAGCCCTCATCGAAACTGTTGCCGAGATGGATGATGCGGTTCTGGAGGCCTATTTCGAAGGCACGATGCCCGATGTTGAGACCATGCAGCGCCTCATTCGTAAGGCGACGATTGCGGGTCATATTGTGCCTGTTTTCTGTGGCACGGCGTTTAAAAACAAAGGTGTTCAGCCCTTGCTTGATGCGGTTGTGGATTATCTGCCAAGCCCGCTTGATATTGCTGCCATTAAAGGTGTTGATGCCAAGACAGGTGAGGAGACAACACGTCCGGCATCTGATGATGAGCCGCTCTCAATGCTGGCCTTCAAGATTATGAATGACAAATTTGTCGGAACCCTGACATTTTGCCGGATTTATTCCGGTAAGTTGGAAACAGGCACGACTTTGCTCAATTCTGTTAAAGAGAAAAAAGAGCGCGTTGGCCGGATGATGATGATGCATTCCAATGACCGTGAAGATATTCAAGAGGCCTATGCGGGCGATATTATCGCTGTTGCCGGTCTTAAGGCCTCAACAACGGGTGATACTTTGTGTGATCAGGGTTCGCCGGTTATTCTTGAGCGTATGGAGTTCCCGGATCCGGTGATTGAGATCGCCGTTGAGCCGAAATCCAAAGCTGACCAGGAAAAATTAGGTGTTGGCCTACAGCGTCTGGCAGCTGAAGATCCGTCCTTCCGCGTCTCAACCGATCACGAATCTGGCCAGACTATCATGGCGGGTATGGGCGAATTACACTTGGATATCCTCGTGGACCGCTTAAAGCGCGAATTTGGCGTTGAGGCCAACATAGGTCAGCCGCAAGTGGCTTACCGCGAAGCGCTCGCCGCACCCGTTGATATTGATTACACGCATAAGAAACAGTCCGGTGGTTCTGGGCAATTTGGCCGCGTTAAAATCCGCTTTGAGCCGTTAGAGCCGGGCTCTGGTATTGAGTTCGAATCGAAAATTGTCGGCGGTAATGTGCCTAAAGAATATATTCCGGGTGTTGAAAAAGGTATTCGTTCAATGGCTGAGACAGGTCTTTTGGCGGGATTCCCGGTCATCGACTTTAGAGCTGAGCTTTATGATGGGGCTTACCATGATGTTGACTCATCCGTGATGGCCTTTGAAATTGCCTCACGCGCCGCCTTCCGCCAGATCAAATCGGAAGGCAAGCTTAAGCTGCTTGAGCCGATCATGAAGGTCGAAGTTGTGACGCCTGAGGAATATCTCGGATCAGTTATCGGTGATCTAAACTCGCGCAGGGGCCAAATTCAAGGTCAGGAAATGCGTGGAAACGCTGTTGTGGCGAATGCGATGGTGCCTCTGGCCAATATGTTTGGTTATGTAAATGATCTGCGCTCATCAACGCAGGGGCGTGCACAATTTTCAATGACTTTTGACCATTACTCGGCAACCCCGCGTGCGGTCATGGATGAAGTCATTTCAAGTCAGGGCGGGGCATAAGCCCTCAAATTTAATACGGTTTAACCTCCAAACGAGAACGGAGAAAGAAAATGGCAAAAGAGAAGTTTGAAAGAACAAAGCCACACGCAAATATCGGCACGATTGGTCACGTTGACCATGGTAAGACGACGCTAACGGCGGCAATCACGAAATATTTCGGTGATTTCCAAGCCTATGACCAGATTGACGGAGCGCCAGAAGAGCGCGCCCGTGGTATCACAATTTCAACGGCTCACGTGGAATATGAGACGGATAACCGTCACTACGCCCACGTCGACTGTCCGGGTCACGCTGACTATGTTAAAAACATGATTACGGGTGCCGCTCAGATGGACGGCGCTATCTTGGTTGTGAACGCAGCGGACGGCCCAATGCCCCAGACACGCGAGCATATCCTGCTTGCTCGTCAGGTCGGTGTTCCGGCGCTTGTTGTTTTTATGAATAAGGTCGACCAAGTAGATGATGAAGAGCTTTTAGAGCTGGTTGAGATGGAAATCCGTGAATTGCTCTCAAGCTATGAGTTCCCTGGTGACGATATTCCGATCATTGCAGGCTCTGCTCTGGCCGCTATGGAGGGTAACAATCCTGAAATTGGCGAAAACAAGATTAAAGAGCTTATGGCCGCTGTTGATGAATATATCCCACAGCCAGAGCGCGCGATTGACGGGACATTCTTGATGCCTATCGAAGATGTGTTCTCTATCTCAGGCCGTGGTACTGTTGTGACAGGTCGTGTTGAGCGCGGTGTGATCAATGTGGGTGACGAGATTGAAATCGTCGGCATTAAAGACACAGGCAAAACAACCTGTACCGGTGTTGAAATGTTCCGCAAATTGCTTGATCGCGGTGAAGCTGGCGACAATATTGGCGCGCTTCTACGCGGTGTTGACCGTGAAGGCGTTGAGCGCGGACAAGTTCTGTGTCAGCCGGGGTCTGTGACACCTCACAAAAAGTTTGTGGCTGAGGCCTATATCCTGACAAAGGATGAAGGGGGTCGTCATACGCCGTTTTTTACCAATTATCGTCCACAATTCTATTTCAGAACAACAGATGTGACAGGTGTTGTGACACTGGAGTCTGGTACTGAGATGGTTATGCCGGGTGATAATGCCGAGCTTAATGTTGAGCTGATCGTGCCGATCGCCATGGAAGAGAAGCTCCGCTTCGCGATCCGTGAAGGTGGCCGTACAGTTGGCGCCGGCGTCGTATCAAAGATTATTGAGTAGAAAAAAAAGATTTAAGGGTCGTATTTTACGGCCCTTTTGTTGTTTGACAGTGTTGATTGGCCCTTTGTCAGGGCAAAAACGGAAAAAAGAGTTATGGATAATTCAAATATTCGAATTCGGCTAAAGGCCTTCGATCACCGTATTCTGGATAATTCCACGGCGGAGATTGTGTCGACAGCCAAGCGTACAGGTGCAACTGTTCGTGGCCCCATTCCGTTACCAACACGCATTGAAAAGTTCACCGTCAATCGTTCACCTCATGTGAACAAAAAGTCGCGTGAGCAGTTTGAGATCCGCACTCACAAAAGAATGCTGGATATCGTTGATCCAACCCCGCAAACGGTTGATGCTTTGATGAAGCTCGATCTGGCCGCGGGTGTGGATGTTGAGATTAAGCTGGGAGCGTAACAGTGCGCACAGGTGTTATAGCAAAGAAGCTGGGCATGACCCGCATATATTCTGAGGACGGGTCTCATGTGCCTGTCTCAGTGCTCTCTCTTGAGGGCTGTCAGGTTGTGGCTCAAAAAACAATGGAGCGTGATGGCTATCAGGCGCTTCAGTTAGGGGCCGGTGAAGCCAAGCCTAAGCGGGTTTCTAAGGCGGAACGTGAGCGTTTTGCCAAGGCAAAGGTTACGCCCAAAATGAAATTGGTTGAGTTTCGCGTCAAGGACGACACGGTATTAGATGTTGGGGCTCAGCTGTCTGCAGACCATTTCGTTGTCGGTCAAAAGGTTGATGTCGCGGGTACGTCCATTGGTAAAGGTTTTGCCGGTGCGATGAAGCGTCATAACTTTGGCGGTCTTCGCGCGACACATGGTGTGTCTATCTCGCACAGATCACACGGCTCTACAGGTCAGTGTCAGGATCCGGGTAAGGTTTTCAAGGGTAAGAAGATGGCCGGCCATATGGGTGCTGTGCGTCGGACAAACCAAAACCTTGAAATCGCCCGTGTTGATACAGATCAAGGTCTTATCCTTATTAAGGGAACCGTTCCGGGTTCTAAGGGAAGCTGGGTTGAAGTCCGCGACGCTATCAAAGGTGCAAAAGTTGATGAGCTACCTATTCCGGGTAAGTTTACAATGCCAAGCGCTGATGCGGGTAAAAAGAAAACGTCAAAGTCCGGCGGCGCGCCGAGCACAGATTTCGTTGATGCTGTTGTGCTTATTGACGGCATTGGCCCGAAAGGCGAAGAGGTCTTGGAAGCTGCGGGTATTACCAAGCTCACCCAAATCGTTGAGCTAACGGCTGAGCAAATCGCTGACTTGGAAGAAAAAATCGGCAAGCCCGGTGTTGTTGCTAAGCAAGAATGGGTTGAACAGGCCAAAGAAATGATTGGCGGCGCTGAGCCACGCTCACAGGTCGACAAAGACTTGGCCGCTAAGATGCGTAAAGAAGCCGCTAAAGGCGAGGAGGAATAGTCATGAAGATGGATGTTCAAACCTTAGCTGGTAAAAAATCAGGCTCTGTTGATTTAAACGACAGCGTTTTTGGTCAAGAGCCGCGTAAAGATATTCTACACCGTATGGTGCGTTATCAGCTCGCGAAGCGTCAAGCTGGTACACATTTTGTCCAAGAACGTGGTGACGTTAAGAAGACAACCAAGCGAATTGGTCGCCAAAAAGGTGGTGGTACAGCCCGTCATGGTAACGGATCTGTCTCACAATTCCGCGGAGGTGGTAAAGCTCATGGTCCGCGTGTTCGCTCTCACGGGCATAATCTGCCTAAGAAAGTCCGCGCTATGGCGCTGCGTCACGCGCTCTCTGCCAAGGTGGTCTCTAAAGAGCTTTTGATTATTGACGACGCTGCAATGACAGCGCCAAAAACAGCTGAGCTTAAAAAGTCACTTGAAAAATTAGGCGTTAAAAACGGCCTGATCGTCGGTGGTAGCGAGATCGATGCCAATCTTGCCAAAGCCGCACGCAATATTCCTAACCTCGACGTCCTGCCAAGTCAGGGTGCTAATGTGTATGACATTTTACGTCGCCACAAATTAGTGCTGACCAAGCAAGCTGTCCAAGATCTGGAGGCCCGCCTGTCATGAGTGAAGCCGCCCGTCATTATGATACAATTTTAAGCCCGATTATCACTGAGAAGTCGACAATTCTCAGCGAATATAATCAAGTCGTCTTCGAAGTGCCGTTATCTGCGAGCAAGCCGGAGATCAAAGAAGCCGTCGAGACGCTGTTCAAAGTTAAAGTAACAGCCGTCAATACGCTTCGCAATAAAGGTAAAACCAAGCGCTTCCGGGGTATTCCTGGTCGCCGCAAGGATGTCAAAAAAGCTATCGTCACCTTACAGGACGGCGATACAATTGACATCGCAACAGGACTATAAGTCATGGCGTTAAAGACATTTAATCCGACATCGCCGTCTCGCCGTCATCTGGTACAGGTTGACCGGTCTGCGCTTCATAAGGGACGCCCGGAAAAAAGCCTAACAGAGGGTTTGTCGAAAAAAGGTGGTCGTAACAATATGGGCCGCATCACCATGCGTCGCCAAGGTGGTGGCCATAAGCGCCTTTATCGTAAAATCGACTTTAAGCGTTCCAAAATGGATATGGACGCGACAGTATTGCGTTTGGAATATGATCCAAACCGGACAGCTTTCATCGCGCTTATCGAATATAAAGATGGTGAAAAGTCTTATATTTTGGCGCCTCAGCGTTTGGCCGAAGGGGACCGGATTATTTCGTCTAAAAAGGCCGATGTGAAGCCCGGTAATGCGATGCCGTTGCGCGTCATGCCTGTTGGTACAATTATTCACAATGTTGAGCTTAAGCCTGGTAAAGGCGGACAAATTGCCCGTTCAGCGGGAACGTATGCCCAGCTTGTTGGTCGTGACAGTGGCTATGCTCAGGTCCGCTTAAAGTCTGGCGAAATGCGCATGATCCATCAGGATTGCTTAGCTACGGTTGGGGCTGTGTCTAATCCAGATCACATGAATATTAACCTAGGTAAAGCCGGTCGTAAGCGCTGGCTTGGTAAGCGCCCGCAAGTTCGCGGCGTGGCCATGAACCCGGTTGATCACCCACATGGTGGTGGTGAAGGCCGGACCTCTGGTGGTCGTCACCCAGTGACACCTTGGGGTAAGCCGACCAAAGGTGCCCGCACTCGGTCAAACAAAGCTACAGACAAATTTATCATTCGTTCGCGTCACGCGAAGAAGAAACGTTAGGGAGAGCGGATTATGCCACGCTCAGTATGGAAAGGCCCATTTGTGGACCGTTATCTTTTAAAGAAAGCGGACAGCTCCAAGGCCGAAGGAAGTCGCAAGCCCATTAAAACATGGTCGCGCCGTTCAACCATTATGCCTCAATTTGTGGGCCTGACCTTTCAGGTTCATAATGGCCAAAAGTTTATCCCTGTCACGATTGACGAGGATATGGTGGGTCACAAGCTCGGTGAATTTGCGCCGACCCGTACCTATTATGGTCATGCGGCCGATAAAAAAGCGAGGCGAGGCTAGTTATGGCGAAGACAAAAAACCCCCGCCGCGTTGCTGAAAATGAAGCTATGGCGAAATTGCGCATGATCCGCACTAGCCCGCAAAAGCTAAATCTCGTCGCGCAGATGATCCGCGGTGCTAAAGTTGAAAAGGCTCTGGCTGATCTTGAGTTCTCTCGTAAACGTATTTCTAACGAAGTGAAGAAATGCCTTGAGAGCGCGATTGCTAATGCGGAAAATAATCATGGTTTGGATATCGACAGTTTGGTCGTCTCAGAAGCCTATGTTGGCAAAAATCTCGTGATGAAGCGGTTCCGCGCTCGCGCACGTGGCCGTGGGGCTCGTATCTTAAAGCCGTTTTCAGAGCTGACAATTGTCGTGCGTGAAGTAGAGGAGGCTGCATAATGGGTCAGAAGATTAATCCAATTTCCCTGCGCCTGGGTATTAACCGCACATGGGAATCCAAATGGTACGCCAATACGGCTGAATATGGTGATCTGCTTCATCAAGATCTCACTATTCGTAACTTCCTTTTGGGCGAGCTTAAAAATGCCTCTGTGTCACGTATCATCATTGAGCGTCCTCACAAAAAATGCCGCATCACTATTTATACAGCCCGTCCGGGTGTTGTTATCGGTAAAAAAGGGGCTGATATTGAAAAGTTACGTAAGCGCGTCGCAACAATGGTTGACGGCGAAGTTTTCATCAATCTGATCGAAGTGCGTAAGCCTGAAGTTGATGCCAATCTTGTGGCCAATGCCATCGCTGAACAGCTAGAGCGTCGTATGTCTTTCCGTCGCGCCATGAAGCGTGCATTACAGTCCGCCATGCGCATGGGCGCCGTTGGCTGTAAGATTAAAGTTGGTGGTCGTTTAGGCGGGGCTGAAATTGCCCGTGTTGAGCAATATCAAGAAGGCTCTGTGCCGCTTCACACCATGCGTGCCAACATCGATTACGGTGTTGCCGAGGCCCTAACGGCTTATGGTATTATCGGCATCAAAGTTTGGATCAATAAAGGCGAAATTCTCGAGCATGACCCGTCAGCTCAAGAGCGTCTCATGTCACAGCAGTCTGACGGCCCAGGTGGTCGTTCACAAGGTGGACGTCAGCAAGGTGGACGTCAGCAAGGTCGCCGTCCGGCGCGTGCTGCAGGTTAAGGAAGTACAATGTTACAACCAAAACGGACAAAATTTAGAAAAGCTCATAAGGGCCGTATCAAAGGTATGGCCAAAGGCGGTACGTCTTTGAACTTTGGATCTTACGGTCTCAAGTCTTTAGAAGCCGAGCGGGTTACGGCTCGTCAAATCGAAGCGACACGCCGGGCGATTACACGTCACATGAAACGTGCCGGCCGCGTGTGGATCCGCATCTTCCCGGATGTGCCTGTTACGAAAAAGCCAACCGAGGTTCGGATGGGTAAAGGTAAGGGTAGTGTGGAATTTTGGTGCGCCAAAGTTAAGCCCGGTCGGATTATGTTTGAAATTGATGGTGTTTCTGATGCCGTCGCCCGTGAAGCTCTGCGTCTTGGCGCGGCTAAGCTTCCGGTAAAATGTAAAATTGTTACGCGTCCAGGCGAATAGTCGGGCGAGGAATTAAGTAGGAGCCGGTCACATGGCGAAACGTAAATCATTAAGCGCGGTCGATGTTCGTGCGATGACAGATAGCGAGCTAAACGACAAGCTCACCGAGCTTAAGAAAGAGCAATTTAATATGCGCTTTCAGCAAGCCACTGGTCAGCTCGAGACAACGGCAAACGTCCGCACCGTGCGTCGCGATATTGCACGCATCAAGACGATCATGTCGGCAAAGCGTAACGCGGCGAAAGCGCAAGGGTAGAGAACGATGCCAAAAAGAATATTACAAGGCACAGTCGTGTCAGACAAAGGTGACAAGACCATCGTTGTCAAAATTGAGCGGACTTATATGCACCCGCTGTTTAAGAAAATTGTTCGTCGGTCAAAGAAATATCACGCGCATGACGAAGCCAATGCGCATAAGGTGGGGGACATGGTGCGTATCCGCGAATGTCCGCCAAAAAGTAAACTCAAGCGGTGGGAGGTTTTCGCCGGTTAGGTGAAAGCTGACTACGAGCCCAAGCTCAAAGGAGACATCGCATGATTCAAATGCAGACAAATCTGGAAGTTGCCGATAATAGTGGCGCCCGCCGTGTTCAGTGCATCAAAGTGCTTGGCGGTTCCAAGCGCCGTTATGCCCATGTGGGTGATACAATCGTCGTTTCTGTAAAGGAAGCTATTCCACGCGGACGCGTGAAAAAAGGTGATGTACGCCGCGCCGTTGTTGTGCGCGTTGCTAAGGATATCCGCCGCAAAGACGGCTCTGTTATCCGCTTTGATGGTAATGCTGCTGTCATCATCAATAATAATGGTGAGCCAATTGGCACACGTATCTTTGGTCCTGTACCGCGCGAATTGCGTGCCAAGAACCACATGAAGATCGTGTCTCTGGCCCCAGAAGTCTTATAGAGAAGGTTGCTGTAATGGCCGCGAAAATAAAAAAAGGCGACTATGTCATTGTCACGACTGGCAAAGACAAAGGCAAAAAAGGCGAAGTCACCAAAGTCTTCCCTAGCGCAGGTCGCGTGGTTGTGTCTGGTGTTCGCATGGTGAAACGTCATACACGCCCATCACAAATTGATCCGGAAGGTGGCATCAAAATGTTTGAAGCCCCTATCCATATCTCCAATGTAGCACATCTTGATCCCAAAGACGGCGTTCCAACACGTGTTGGTTTCAAGATTTTAAAAGACGGTAAAAAGGTCCGCGTGGCCAAAAAATCCGGTGAGGTTATCGATGACTAAGCCATATGAACCCAGATTGTCGGCGAAATATCGTGATGAAATTCGCGCCACCATGAAAGAAAGGTTTGGATATAAAAACGAGATGCAAATCCCGGGTATCGACAAAGTCGTGCTCAATATGGGTCTCGGCGAAGGTGTCGGCGACAAGAAAAAAGTCGCAGCCGCTATTGCTGATCTTGAATTAATTGCGGGTCAAAAAGTTGTCCCTTGCGTTGCCAAGAAATCTATTGCGGGTTTTAAGCTTCGTGACGGTATGGTAATCGGCGCTAAAGTGACTTTACGTCGTGACCGCATGTTTGAATTCTTGGACCGTCTCGTAAACATTGCTCTGCCACGTGTGCGTGACTTTCGCGGACTGAATGGCAAAAGCTTTGACGGAAATGGCAATTATGCCATGGGTCTAAAAGAACATATCGTATTTCCTGAAATCAATTACGACAATGTCGATGCGGTTCGGGGTATGGATATCGTGGTGCAAACAAGCGCCAAAAACGATGAAGAAGCCAAGGCACTGTTGGCCGAATTTGGATTTCCGTTTCGGAACTAAATTAACGCAGCAGGTCAAGCGGGTCTTTAAGACCCTGCAAATAGGAGTAAAATGAATGGCTAAATTAAGTTCAACAGAACGTAATATGAAGCGCCAGAAGCTTGTAGCAAAATATGCTGCCAAGCGTGCGCTTTTAAAAGATATTGCGCGTAACAAAGATCTACCGGTTGAAGAGCGTTTTGCCGCTCAGCTCAAACTGGCTGAGTTACCGCGCAACAGTGCGCCAAGTCGCGTACGTAACCGCTGTCAGGTCACTGGTCGTCCGCGCGGTTATTATCGTAAAATGAAAATGTCCCGTATTGCCCTACGCGAACTTGGTTCCAAGGGTCTTATACCGGGTCTTGTGAAGTCAAGCTGGTAGGGAGGATAGATTATGTCATTTAGTGATCCTCTTGGAGATATGCTGACACGCATCCGCAATGCAATTATGCGGAGTCGCACATCTGTTACATCGCCCGCCTCAAAGCTGCGTGGTCGTGTTCTTGACGTGTTGGTCGATGAAGGCTTTATCCGCGGATATAGCGAAATCGAACAAGACGGTTTTAAGGCCTTTGATATCGAGCTTAAATATTTTGAAGGTGAAGCTGTTATTCGCGAGATTAGCCGTGTGTCAAAACCGGGTCGTCGTGTTTATTCGTCTGTTAAGAGTTTGCCTCAGGTCCGCAATGGTTTGGGTATCGCGATCCTCTCCACCCCTAAAGGTGTGATGAGTGATGCGGCCGCCCGTGAAGCCAATGTCGGCGGCGAAATTCTCTGTCAGGTGTCATAGGAGAAACTTATGTCACGTATTGGAAAACAACCTATCACTATCCCGTCTGGTGTAACTTTGACACAAGATGGACAGACAGTGACAGCCAATGGCCCTAAGGGCGAATTGGAATTCACATTACCGGAAAGCGTTTCTGGTAAGATTGAAGATGGAGCATTTACTGTTTCGCCGAATGATGATGGTGCGAGCGCCATGTGGGGCATGAGCCGCACAATGGTGAATAATTTAATCGTCGGCGTTTCCGAAGGTTATAAAAAAGATTTAGAGCTTAAGGGCGTGGGTTACCGGGCTCAGATGAAAGGCAAGATGCTTTCACTACAGCTCGGCTATTCGCATGATGTCGAATATACACCGCCGGAAGGCATTACTATCACAGCGGCTAAGCCGACTGAGATTTCGGTTAGTGGTATCGATAAGCAAAAAGTCGGTCAGGTTGCGGCAGAAATCCGCGCGTTCCGTAAGCCGGAGCCTTATAAAGGCAAGGGTGTACGTTACGTTGGCGAATATGTCCGCATGAAAGAAGGCAAGAAGAAGTAAGATGACAAGTTCTGTTGCGAAAACCAAGCGCCGGGCACAACGTGTGCGTCGTCGCCTCAAGAAAAACGCCAATGGACGTCCGCGTCTATCTGTGCATCGTTCAAGCAAAAATATCTCCGCTCAAATCATTGATGATTTGACAGGAACCACTTTGGCGGCGGCTTCGACCCTCGAAGATGCCAAGAAGAAAGGCTCTGATACAGAAGCGGCCAAACGTATTGGTGCTCTGATTGCTGAACGTGCTAAAAAAGCCAAGGTCGGAGAAGTTGTCTTTGATCGGGGTGGTTATTTATTTCATGGCCGGGTGAAAGCCTTAGCCGATGCGGCTCGCGAAGCCGGTCTGAAGTTTTAGGAGGTCTGGATGGCTAGAGAAAATAATCGTCGCGACCGCGAAGAAGACAATGAGTTTGTCGACCGCTTGGTTCACATCAACCGTGTTGCTAAAACCGTAAAAGGTGGCCGTAATATGAGCTTTGCTGCCCTCGTTGTTGTGGGTGATGAAAAAGGCCGTGTCGGTTTTGGTAAGGGTAAAGCCCGCGAAGTGCCTGAAGCTATTCGTAAGGCAACCGATGAAGCCAAGAAAACTATGATCCGCGTACCATTACGTGAAGGTCGTACTTTGCATCATGACCTTCGTGGTCGTCACGGAGCTGGTAAAATTATCATGCGCGCCGCGCCTCCCGGTACAGGTGTTATCGCGGGTGGTCCAATGCGTGCGGTTTTGGAATGCCTCGGCGTTCAAGACGTTGTCGCGAAGTCGCTAGGTTCGGCTAACCCATATAATATGGTGCGGGCGACTTTTGATGGTTTAAAGCGCGCGGAAAGTCCTCGGACAATTGCCGCCAAGCGCAGTAAAAAAGTAGGCGAGCTTGTCTCACGTCGTCGTGACGGTGCTAGCTCACCTGAAGCTATCGAAGCTTAAGAATTAAACGGAAGTCAAGATAATGGCCAAGAAAACAATTAAAGTCCGTCAGACAGGGAGCCATATCCGTCGCCCTGAAGATCAGCGTCAAACACTGGTCGGGCTAGGTCTCGGTAAAATTGGCCGTGTCCGCGAGCTAGAGGATACGCCCTCTGTGCGCGGTATGATAAATAAAATCTCCCATATGGTAGAGATCGTCGAAGAGTAGAAACATGCGTTTAAACGAATTAGCAGATAATCCTGGCGCTACCCGCCCCCGTAAACGGATCGGGCGTGGTGTCGGTTCAGGTAAAGGTAAAACGGCTGGCCGTGGTGTCAAAGGTCAGAAATCACGTTCCGGTGTCGCCATTAAAGGTTTTGAAGGCGGCCAAATGCCGATCTATATGCGCTTACCTAAGCGCGGTTTTAACAAGCCGAACCGCAAAAAATGGGCACAGCTCACCATCGCCAATCTTGAACGCGCCATTCAGTCTGGCAAAATTGACGTTAAAAAAGAAATTGATGCCTGTGAGCTGACTCGTTTGGGCGTTATTCGTCGTCCACTTGATGGCGTTCGCCTCATTGGTGGCGGTGAGTTATCCAAGCCTGTAAAATTAGTTGTGGCTGGCGCAACAGAAGGTGCAACAAAGATTGTTGAGGGAGCTGGTGGTTCTGTCACGATTAACGAGGCTAAGCCGTCTTGCGGTAAAGTCGAAAAAGTGGCCAAGCCTAAAAAGGCGAAGCCTGCGGCTAAACCCGCGCCAAAAGCTAAAGCTGAACCGAAGCCTAAGGCCGAACCAAAACCCAAACCTGCGCCTAAGCCCAAGCCCGAAGCTAAAGCTGATGACAATCCTGCGCCAAAGGTTCTTTACACGGACGGGGCCACAGATGGTGAGCCGGATGATCTCAAGAAAATTAAGGGTATCGGCCCTAAATTTGAAGGCGATCTCAATAGCAAAGGTATTTACTACTGGCGTCAAATCGCAGCCTGGAAACCTGAAGATGTTGAAATGGTCGAAGGTATTATTGATAGCTTCCCGGGCCGAATTGAGCGCGATGAATGGATCAAGCAGGCAGGAGAGTTAGCTGCGGGTGGTGAACCTCGCAAAATGAAACCTGCGCCAAAGAAAAAATAATCCGGACAAAGGTAAGCTTGGCGACCTTTAAATTCCGACTATGCGTCCCATATGTGGTGGCATAACAATAGATAAGGGATCACATGGCCTCAGCGTCTGAACAACTTGCCGCCAATATGAATTTTGGATCTTTTGCCAAGGCAAAGGAATTACAACAGCGGTTATTGTTTACGCTCATGATCTTGGTGATTTACCGGGTCGGGACCTATATTCCGATTCCGGGCATCAATTTGGATGTTTTTCAAGCCACTTTTGCTAATAATGACGGTAATCTGTTAGGTCGCCTGAACATGTTCGCTGGCGGCGCGGTCGAACGCATGGCGGTTTTTGCGCTTAACGTTATGCCTTATATTTCGGCCTCGATCATTATGACTTTGATGAAGGGCTCTATTCCCTCTCTGAAAGAGTTGGATAAAGACGGCGAACAAGGCCGTAAGCAAATCAACCAATATACGCGTTATCTGACCGTGTTTTTGGCGGCTTTCCAAGCCTTTGGTATTTCTCGCGCGCTCGGCGCCCAAACCGGCGTTGTGATTAATCCTGGCTTTTTCTTTGATGCCAGTACTGTCGTAACCCTTGTGGGCGGCACTATGTTCCTTATGTGGATGGGTGAGCAAGTTACAGCTCGCGGTGTTGGTAACGGCGTGTCATTGATTATCTTTGCGGGGATTGTCGCGGAACTACCCCGAGCCATATTTCAGGTTTTAGATCTGAACCGAACCAATTCATTATCGACATTTTTGTTGATCTTCGTGATCGTTTTGTTCGTCGCTTTGTCATTATTGATCGTATTTGTTGAGCGCGCCCAGAGACGCCTTTTGGTGCAATATCCGAAACGACAAATGGCAGGCGGAAAGACGTTTGGCGGAGAGAGCAGCTTTATGCCGCTGAAACTCAACACGGCCGGTGTTATCCCGCCTATTTTTGCCAGCTCACTATTGCTTTTACCTGCCACAGCCGGCGCCGCCTTTGCACAAGGTGGTAACAATGAATGGCTGACAAATATGTTGGCGTATATTGGATATGGATCTCCGATTTATCTCACCCTTTATGGTCTCCTAATCATCTTCTTCTGTTATTTCTATGTGCCTTACGTATTTAAGCCGGATGATGTTGCGGATAATCTTCGCAAAAATGGCGGCTTCTTACCGGGTATCCGTCCCGGTGCCCGCACGGCCGAATATCTAACTTATGTGCTATCACGTTTGACATTTATCGGTGCGGTCTATGTGGCTTTTGTTTGTGTGTTGCCGGAATATATCATCGCACAAAACAAACAGATTCCACCATCTGTCGCCATGTTGATTGGTGGTATGAGCTTATTGATTATCGTTTCCGTGACTTTGGATACAGTGGCGCAAATACAGTCGCATTTGATCGCGCACCAATATGAAGGTCTGATCAAAAAATCTCGCATGCGTCGTAAGAAAAAGAAATAAGGGGAGCGAAAATGAACATTATTTTATTTGGCCCCCCTGCAGCTGGCAAAGGTACTCAAGCGAAGCGCTTAGTGTCGGAACATGGTTTTGTACAACTCTCAACCGGGGATATGTTGCGCGCCGCCCGTAAATCCGAATCCGAGCTCGGAAAGAAAGTCGCCGGTATTATGGATCGCGGCGAACTTGTCTCAGACGAGATTGTTATCGCCCTTATCGAAGAGCAGTTAGATATTCAAAACGGCGTGAATGGGTTCATTTTTGACGGTTTCCCTCGAACAACAGCACAGGCCGAAGCTTTAGATAAGTTGCTGGCTTCGCGTGACATGAAGATTGATACTGTG
The DNA here is from genome assembly GCA_964587545.1 of uncultured Caulobacterales bacterium. Lineage (GTDB taxonomy): Bacteria > Pseudomonadota > Alphaproteobacteria > Caulobacterales > Maricaulaceae > JACOMS01. The sequence continues at coordinate 17,938 of CAZPLJ010000043.1, forward strand.
GTTCGTTTGTGTGTGGATGACGAAGCCCTTTTGGCCCGTGCCTTACAACGCGCAAAGGATGAGGGCCGGTCCGACGATAATGCCGAAACGCTGGCAAAACGCCTCAATACGTATAATGAGCAAACGGCTCCATTGCTGCCTTTCTATCTAGAGCAGGGAAAATTGACCGAAGTGGACGGCATGGCAGATATTGAAACTGTGGCTACGTCCATTTCAAATGTTTTATCCGCAAATGGCAACGGTAAAACAGCAAAGAAAAAATCATTTTTAGCTCGAATATTTGGTGGGGGCTAAAAATTATTAAAAAGAGGTGAAAGCCGCTTGACGGCACACTAAACACAGATATAAGTACCCGCTTTCGCGGAAGTGGTGCAAACTATCCGCCCCTTTGTGCTGGGGCGATAGCAAAGCTCACTCAAAGAAGCGGATACTGAATTTTAAGGAGGCCATTGTGGCACGTATAGCGGGTGTAAATATTCCCACAAATAAGCGCGTTCAGATCGCTTTGACATATATATTCGGAATTGGTCCTGCCAAATCCAAAGAGATTTGCGAAAAAGTTGGGATTTCTAATGAGCGACGCGTTCATGACCTAACGGATGCTGAAGTTTTACAAATTCGCGAATCCATTGACGCGGATCATCTTGTTGAAGGCGATCTGAGGCGTGAAGTCTCACAAAACATCAAGCGTCTTATGGATATGGGTAACTATCGCGGTTTACGTCATCGTCGTGGATTACCGGTTCGCGGTCAGAGAACACATACGAATGCTCGTACGCGTAAAGGTCCGGCCAAAGCAATTGCTGGCAAGAAGAAGTAGGTTAAGTCATGGCTAAAGAGGCAACACGCGTCCGTCGCGCTGATCGCAAAAACATCACTTCAGGTGTGGCGCATGTAAATTCGACTTTTAACAATACAATGATTACGATCACCGACGCGCAAGGAAATGCCGTTGCGTGGTGTAGTGCCGGTGCAATGGGCTTTAAAGGGTCACGCAAGTCAACGCCTTATGCGGCTCAGGTCGCAGCTGAAGAAGCGGCTAAAAAAGCTATGGATCACGGCATGCAAACATTGGAAGTCAATGTAAACGGTCCGGGATCTGGTCGAGAAAGTGCAGTGCGAGCGCTACAAGCCGCTGGCTTTACGATCACGACTATTCGTGACGTGACACCGATCCCCCATAATGGATGTCGTCCCCCAAAGCGTCGTCGCGTTTAAAAAAATAAATTCTGGCGGGACATGTCTTCCGCTAAACTCCCAAGAGGCTGAACTGTGATTGAAAAAAATTGGCAAGAACTTATTCGTCCGATCAATCCTGAGATTGAACCGGGTCGTGACCCAGAGCGGTTTGCTGTCGTAACAGCCGAGCCTCTCGAGCGTGGTTTTGGCATGACATTAGGAAACGCCCTGCGTCGTGTTTTATTGTCATCCCTACAGGGTGCTGCGGTTAGTTCCGTTCATATTGATGGTGTGGTTCACGAGTTTACATCCATACCCGGTGTCCGTGAAGACGTAACCAATATCGTTTTAAACCTAAAAGGCGTGGCTGTACGTATGCACGCCGAAGGACCTAAGCGTCTTCTTTTGAAGAAATCCGAGCCAGGTCCAATCACGGCGGGTGACATTGAAGAAACTGCCGATGTCGACATTCTTAACCCAGATCATGTAATCTGTACCTTGGATGAGGGGGCTGAAGTTCGCATGGAACTAACGGTCACCACAGGTAAAGGCTATGTACCCGCTGCGGCTAGCCGCCCGGAAGATGCGCCTATCGGTCTAATTTCTATCGACGCTCTATATTCACCTGTGAAGCGTGTGGCCTACCGTGTTGAAGATACGCGCGAAGGTCAGGTCTTGGACTATGACAAACTTATCATTGATATCGAAACCAATGGGGCTGTTACACCGGAAGATGCCGTTGCTGTTGCCGCGCGTATTCTCCAGGATCAGTTCCAGGTCTTTGTCAACTTTGATGATCCTGAAGACAGCATGCGCAAGGATGAGAAGCCTGAGCTTGACTTTAATCCGGCGCTACTTCGCAAAGTGGATGAGCTTGAATTATCTGTCCGTTCGGCCAACTGTCTTAAAAACGACAATATTGTTTATATCGGCGATCTCATTCAAAAATCAGAAGCCGAAATGCTCAGAACACCGAACTTTGGTCGTAAGTCACTCAACGAAATCAAAGAGGTCTTGGCCGCTATGGGTCTCCATCTTGGTATGGATGCGCCAAACTGGCCACCAGAAAACATTGAAGAGCTTGCTAAAAAATACGACGACCACATCTAGGTCAATTAGAAGGAATTCATGCCATGCGCCATCGCATTGCCCATCGTAAACTCAACCGTACGGCCAGTCACAGAAAGGCCATGTTTGCCAACATGTCGTCTAGCCTGATCGAGCATGAGCAAATCGTTACGACTTTACCTAAAGCTAAAGAGCTGCGTCCCTTCGTGGAAAAACTCATCACATTGGCGAAAAAGGGTGACCTTAATTCGCGTCGTTTGGCTGTTGCCCGTACTCGCAATAAAGAGATGACCAAGAAATTATTCGAAGTCTTAGGACCGCGTTACAAAGACCGCTCAGGTGGCTATATCCGCGTTTTAAAAGCCGGATTTCGGTATGGTGATAATGCGCCTATGGCTGTGATCGAATTTGTTGATCGCGATGTTGATGCTAAAGGTGCTGCAGACCATGCGCGCGCTGATGCGGAAACTGAAGACGCTTAAAGTCATTGAAAACCGTTATGAATTGCCGCAGCTTTGTCTGCGGTTTTTTTATGGCTTCATTA
>CAZPLJ010000043.1:20828-24262 GCA_964587545.1 uncultured Caulobacterales bacterium
AATTTTACACTGAGCTATTTGATGCTCAGGTGTTAGTGGATGTTGGGCGTTTAGCTATGATTGGAAAATCCATGAGTGAGCCAAAAATTTCTGTTTGTATTCCCTAAAACGAAGAAGATCCGCATCCTGGCAATGGTGTTATGGTTGCGTTTCCAGGGGGTCCAAGGAAGGTGCGGATGCGCTTTACGAAAAGGCTATTTCTCTTGGCGCGACGTGTGACGGTGCGCCGGGGCAACGCGTTGAAAACATGTTTTACGGCGCTTATGTCAAAGACCCTGACGGGAATAAACTCTGCTTCTTTGATTTTAGCTAAAATCAAGTTTCTCTAACGGATTTCTAACCCGCTTTATAGCGGTTTTTTTTTAACTGTAATTTCCTGCTGCAGAAAAAACTCTCTCGGTATATTACTTGCATGCTTTTTTTGTAGGTGTTTTGGAGGACGTCATGAAGCGTCAATTGTTTGCATCATTATTTGTAGTAGCCAGCTTGAGCGGGACCACTACCTTGGCCCAATCAAGTGATGTGAGTCCCACTTTATTTATTGAAAGCTTGCCCTCGGATAACCCCAAATATCGTCGTATGGTTCGGGTGAATTACCTCAGCGGCGATTATGTCAAAGTCAGCTATGTCACCTATAACCGCGTGGAATTTATCCAAGTCCCAACGACCGGTGCGAATGTGTCTGAATGCACCAAGGGGCCAGCGACGAAGCTCACTGAAATTAATCGGTTTCATATTGCGGAGGCCTCACTTCGTAAGTCGGGGAAGGCTCCTAAGCCTACGACTTTTTGTATAAAACGGGTTTTTGCTTGGGAGAGTAAAAACAAAGACAAATATTTAGACCCCATTTTTACAGGACTTCCGGTCCCTGATTTTTATCTAAACTAGATCAAATCGACTATCATCCAATTGATTTAATAACGTGCAATTGGCGTGAAATTACCCTAAGTTCCACAGGTAATTACCGCTGATTCGAAACATAATTAATTATGGCTGATGCCGCAGAAAATAGAGCCGGAGAAAACTCCGAATATGGCGCGGATAGTATTAAAGTTCTCAAAGGGCTTGATGCCGTTCGTAAGCGTCCGGGTATGTATATTGGTGACACTGACGACGGGTCGGGTCTTCACCATATGGTCTATGAAGTTGTCGATAATTCCATTGATGAGGCGCTGGCCGGACATGCCAATCACGTTAAAGTAACGCTACACTCTGACGGCTCTTGTTCGGTTCGTGATAATGGTCGCGGTATCCCTGTCGCTATCCATGAAGAAGAGGGGATCTCGGCTGCCGAAGTGATCATGACCCAGCTTCACGCGGGCGGTAAATTTGACCAAAATAGCTATAAGGTATCCGGTGGTCTCCACGGGGTTGGCGTTTCTGTGGTCAACGCGCTTTCCGTTTGGCTGACCTTAACCGTCTGGCGAGATAGCAAAGAGCATTTCGTAAAGTTCTCTCATGGTGACACCGTCGAATCGCTTAAGGTGGTTGGAGATGCGCCCAATGAAATGCGTGACGGAAAAGAGCGCGTTCTGACGGGCACTGAAGTGCGTTTCATGCCGTCCGAAGACACTTTCACCATGACAGAGTTTGACCGGGCAACGCTTGAGCGACGCTTGCGCGAACTGGCCTTCCTAAACTCCGGTGTGCGGATCATATTAACGGATGAGCGTCCGGAAGAGCATGTCGTTACCGAGCTTTTTTATGAGGGCGGCATTAATGCTTTTGTGAAGCATCTCGACGCCAATAAGACGGCACAGCTGCCAGAACCTATTTCAGTATTTAAAGAGATTGACGGGATTACGGTTGAGGCCGCGCTGTGGTGGAATGATAGCTATCATGAGAATGTGAAATGCTTCACCAATAATATTCCTCAACGCGACGGCGGTACGCATTTGGCGGGTTTCCGTGGGGCGTTAACCCGTACGATCAACAAATATGCGGCTGAGAGCGGAGCGGCGAAAAAAGAAAAGGTCTCAATATCGGGCGATGATGCGCGCGAGGGATTAACTTGTGTTTTATCTGTCAAAGTCCCTGACCCGAAATTTTCTTCGCAAACAAAAGATAAGCTCGTATCCTCCGAAGTTCGCCCTGTTGTTGAAAGCGCCATGAACGGGGCGCTCGGAACGTGGTTTGAAGAAAATCCGACAGAAGCAAAGATCATTGTTCAGAAAATCATCGAAGCGGCCGCCGCGCGTGAAGCCGCACGTAAAGCCCGCGATCTTACCCGTCGTAAATCGGCGCTTGATGTGGCCTCGCTTCCAGGAAAGCTTGCCGACTGTCAGGAAAAAGATCCGGCCTTGTCAGAAATATTCATCGTGGAGGGTGATAGTGCGGGCGGTTCCGCCAAACAGGCACGATCACGCCATAATCAGGCGATCCTGCCGCTTAAAGGTAAAATCCTCAATGTCGAGCGGGCGCGTTTTGATCGCATGTTATCCTCGCAAGAAATTGGCACTATGATCACCGCCCTCGGTACGGGTATTGGTCGAGAAGATTTCAACATTGAGAAATTACGATATCATAAGGTCGTCATCATGACAGACGCCGATGTGGACGGCGCACATATCCGGACGTTATTGCTGACCTTCTTTTTCCGTCAAATGCCGGAGCTCATTGAACGCGGTTATCTGTATATCGCACAGCCACCTCTTTATAAGGTCGAGCGCGGGCGCTCAGCACGCTATATCAAAGATCAAACAGAGCTCGATGAATATCTCATCGAAGCCGGTACGGGCGATTCTTCATTGACACTTAAGGGCGGCGCCGTTGTTGCGGGGGAAGACCTCAAACGTATTGCTCGGGAAGCATTGAACGCACAAAGCCTGATTAACCGCCTTAAGTCCAAAGCTCCGGATTACATCATTGCGCAAGTCGCTATAGCCGGAGCTTTAGGAACTGAGGCTGAAAACACACAAGCGCAAGAGGCCGCGCGTCGTTTGGACTTAATCGCTGACGAAGGCGAAGATGGCTGGAGCGGACGTTTTGATGGAGATGGTTCTCTGGTTCTTGAGCGGGATGTTAGGGGTGTGACTGAGCGGCATATCATGCGTCCGGCCTTCCGCGATAGCGCAGATGCCCGTCGCTTGCACCGTATGGCCCCACAGCTCATGGAAACTTATTCAGGCGTCGCGCAGTTCCGGCGCGGGGATAATGATGCAATTGATATTTATGGGCCTGCGCAATTACTCGAGACCATTTTTGAAGGTGGCCGGAAGGGCTTTAAAATTCAGCGCTATAAAGGCTTGGGTGAAATGAACCCCGACCAGCTTTGGGAGACGACGCTTGATTCAAACGCCCGCTCTCTGCTTCAGGTAAAAGTTGAAGCGGCTGATGCGTCCGATGAGTTGTTTACAAAGCTCATGGGTGACGTTGTTGAGCCACGCCGCGAGTTTATTATATCCAATGCGCTCGATGCGGATGTAGATACTTAA
>CAZPLJ010000044.1:0-22935 GCA_964587545.1 uncultured Caulobacterales bacterium
ACCTTATCTTGACATGTTAGGTCATCTTCAAGGAGCAGGTATTGCGTCGACCAGGGCTCAAAAATACAGAGTAGACCTCATCGAACCTGTTTACGACGATACGGGCACACCAAGAGCAGATTTTTACAGCTTAATTAGTGGCCGCGCTAGGGCTTAGGGGGTACCACCAGTAAGCATAGAAAAATCAAAAATGCTTTCATCATGAAGATGGCTGGGCCTAACCGTTTGAAGAGCCTTGGCCATGATTTTTCGGGTGCCGGGCTTTTTCGTTTCCCACTCATCCAACATGCGCTTCATGGCTTGGCGTTGCAGACCGTCTTGCGATCCGCAAAGATTACAGGGAATGATCGGAAATTTCATGGCATCCGCATATTTTTGCAAATCTGATTCTGCACTTTGTATGAGGGGACGGAAAACCATTACATCACCCTCGTCATTCATTAGCTTAGGTGGCATAGAAGCGAGCCTCGCGCCGTGAACAAGGTTAAGCATGAAGGTTTCCAAGGCGTCGTCTCTATGATGACCGAGAATAATGGCCTCGCAACCTTCCTCACGGGCTATTCGATATAAAACTCCCCGGCGTAGTCGGGAACATAGGGCGCAATAGGTTTTATTTTCTGGCACCTTATCTGTGACAATAGAGTAAGTGTCCTGATATTCTATTCGATGCGCGACCCCGAGGCCGTTGAGATAATCGGGCAATATATGTTTGGGAAAGCCGGGTTGACCTTGATCAAGATTACAAGCAAGCAAGTTGACGGGCAGGGCACCTAGCCATTGTAAGTCCAAAAGCAAGCTTAATAATCCATAAGAGTCTTTACCCCCCGATAGACAGACAAGCCATTTTGGACGCGGAGTTTGGCTGGATAAAATAGCCTCCCGATCGATAAGGTGAAAACTATCGATTGTATCCTGCGTTTGACGGAGTAGCCGTTTGCGTAGTTTGCGAAAGTTCACGCTAGCGGGCATGTCCGCATATATCTTTGGCTTGGTATCAACTGTATTCAACATTAGTTTATCTCATCTCTCCAGACTTTAGAGAAAACCTGCTCGGGTTCTCCGGCATGGGTTTTGATCAAAGATTGAATATTCGGGTCGTAATTTGGGGGTTTAATATATCCCAGTTCGATCAGCCAGTGGGCAGCGCGACCCGTTGTGATCCAACTTATGTTCCAGGGTAGGGCTTTGGGGAAAGCATCATTCACGGCTTTGGCCAGTTCATTTGTGCAATTGGAAAATAGGGTGTTGTAAAATCGCGGATTGTCTTTCAGATCATTGGTTCGTTTTATAAAATGCTCGAAAATGGCTATCATATGTTCTTTGGATAGGTTGAGTTGATAAGCATATAACTGATCGTCGCGATGGATCGCAATCTTGGTGTGAATATCCTTTTCAGTCGACCAGACATATAAAAGCTCAAATTTGCGAAATATACCTCGAAGGGCCGAATAGTTTTCACCGTCCTCCCGTCGGGCTTCGACGGATACGCTGATAGTCTGTGAGTTGCCATTCTCAGTCGTAAAGACGAAAGACAAATATGTATGGGCAAACATGTCATTATTTTCAAATGGCTCCAGGAAATACCAAACCGCACTCAAATCATTGGGGTAGATATGTGTCTCAGACCATTGCTTAGTGAGCGGTCCGGCAAGCCTAAAATCCCATTGTCGGAGGTTTTTAATGTGATATCCGCGCTCGGTTTGAGAAAATTTGGGCATTTTAGACAATTCTTCAACCCACTCACGGTCAATTTTAGCCTGCCTAGAGAAGAAGAATAAGGCTGCTATTAGTATGATAAAGAGGCATATTTGTAGAAATCGTTTCACATTTCGGCTTTAGCTAAAGTTATATCTATTGACCATCGTTGATTTTGAGGTTGAGAGCCTCATAAATTTCGCGTGAGGCATGAAAAATTAATCCAGAAAAAAGCTGAGGCGAAATATCCTCATTTTCTTGTCATTTATCCGTTGCAATTGGAAGTCTTACTGTTAGGTTCCGCGCGATTTTTAAGGACTCGCAAAGGTCGATTTAATGTCTGAATTTCTTCTAGGATATCTACCCGTCCTAATTTTATTTGGAATTGCGACCGCGCTTAGCCTCCTTTTTCTTCTAGTACCTGCTGTAATTGCCCCAAAAGACCCAGACAGCGAAAAAGTATCGACCTATGAGTGTGGTTTTAATGCGTTTGACGATTCACGCATGAAATTTGATGTGCGCTTTTATCTGGTGGCGATTCTTTTTATTATCTTCGATCTCGAAGTGGCATTCCTGTTCCCATATGCGGTGAGTATTGGGAAAGTTGGGATTTACGGCTGGTGCGTTGTGATGTTGTTTTTGATGGAGCTTTTGGTTGGGCTGAAATATGCTTGGGACAAAGGCGCCCTGGATTGGGAATAGGGAGAGTAGACCGATGAGTGATGCATCCCTAAAGGCCGGAGAAGGGGCCCGAGATCTCGGCATTCCGGCCTATGATCCCAAAAAACATGATCCCTATTTTGACGGACTATCTGATCAACTTGCCGATAAAGGCTTTATAACGGCGGCGTCCGATGATTTGATTACATGGGCACGTACAGGGTCTCTAATGTGGATGACCTTTGGTTTGGCCTGTTGTGCTGTTGAAATGATGCAAGCTTCCATGCCGCGATATGATGTTGAGCGTTTTGGCTTTGCGCCGCGTGCCTCCCCGCGTCAAAGCGACGTTATGATCGTGGCGGGAACGCTAACCAATAAAATGGCTCCGGCTCTTCGCAAAGTTTATGACCAAATGCCGGCCCCGCGCTATGTGATCTCTATGGGCTCCTGCGCTAATGGTGGCGGCTACTATCACTATTCATATGCTGTTGTGCGTGGGTGCGACCGGATTGTTCCTGTCGATGTCTATGTGCCTGGCTGCCCGCCAACTGCCGAAGCTCTGGTTTACGGGATTTTGCAGCTCCAGAAGAAAATCCGTCGGGAAGGTAATATTCAGCGATGAAGGATTTGGGTGAACATATCCAATCGTCTCTGGGCGATGCGATTAACAGCGTTGAGGTTGTCAATCACGAATTGACCATTAACGCGCGCCGCGCGGAAATATCAAACGTGATCAGCTTTTTGCGTGATGACTCATTTTGTAAGTTTTCTATTTTGATTGATATTTGCGGAGCGGACTATCCTGCTCGCGAGCGCCGCTTTGATGTTGTGTATCATATGCTGTCCATGGCGCATAATCATCGTATCCGGGTCAAAATCACAACGGACGAGGAAACAGCTGTGAAATCCATCATAGGGCTTTTTCCATGCGCCAACTGGTATGAGCGCGAAGCCTTTGATATGTATGGGATTTTATTTGAAGAACATCCCGACCTGCGCCGTCTTCTGACGGATTACGGGTTTGAGGGCTATCCTTTGAGAAAAGACTTCCCGCTGTCTGGCTTTACCGAAGTCCGTTATGACGAAGAGCGCAAGGCAGTCGTGCAAGAGCCGGTTAATCTTCCACAAGCTTATCGTAGCTTTGATTTCATGTCGCCATGGGAAGGGGCAAAATATGTCCTGCCCGGAGATGAAAAATCTGAGGAGGCCTCAGAGTGAGTACTCAAGAAGCCATACTCGAAGGCGATGATCGTAATTTCACGATCAATTTCGGCCCTCAGCACCCAGCGGCGCACGGCGTTTTGCGTCTTGTCTTGGAACTTGAAGGCGAAATTGTTGAGCGCGTAGACCCACATATTGGGCTTTTACATCGCGGCACGGAAAAATTAATCGAGCATAAGACCTATCTTCAGGCTATGCCGTATTTTGATCGCCTTGATTATGTTGCGCCAATGAACCAAGAGCATGCCTTTTGCTTAGCGATTGAAAAGCTGATGGGTATCGAAGTGCCGCGTCGCGCACAGTTTATTCGGGTGATTTATTCTGAGATTGGCCGAATTCTCTCTCATATGCTCAATGTTACCACGCAAGCTATGGATGTTGGCGCACTAACTCCACCAGTCTGGGGCTTTGAAGAGCGCGAAAAGCTCATGGTTTTTTATGAGCGCGCGTCGGGGTCACGTATGCATGCCGCCTATTTTCGTCCCGGAGGCGTCCATCAGGACCTGCCGCCAAAATTAGTGCAGGATTTAAAAGACTGGTGTGATCAATTCCCGCAAAAGCTTAAAGATATTGAGACGCTTTTAACAGACAATCGCATTTTCAAGCAGCGCAATGTTGATATCGGCATAGTTTCCAAACAGGATTGTTATGATTGGGGCTTTTCCGGTGTGATGGTTCGTGGGTCCGGTATTGCCTGGGATTTACGCCGCAACCAACCTTATGAAGTCTATAATGAGCTAGATTTCAAAATACCATTGGGGAAAAACGGCGATTGTTATGACCGCTATCTCTGCCGGGTCGAAGAAATGTATGAGAGCGCCAAAATCATGAAACAGGCTCTTGAAATGATGCCTGAAGGGCCAGTCATGACGGACGACAAAAAAGTCGTGCCGCCCCGCCGCAACGATATGAAGCAAAGCATGGAAGCCCTTATCCATCACTTCAAATTATATACCGAAGGGTTCAAAGTCCCCGCTGGAGAAGTTTATACCTGTGTTGAAGCACCTAAAGGCGAATTTGGTGTTTATCTTGTCTCAGATGGATCAAACAAACCCTATCGTTGCAAAATCCGCGCGCCGGGCTTCCCGCATTTATCAGCGATGGATTATCTCAATAAAGGCCATATGCTGGCGGATGTATCAGCTATTCTTGGCTCCCTTGATATCGTGTTCGGGGAGATTGATCGATGAGCTCTCGCCGTCTCGCCATTTCTCAGCCGGATAATTATGAATTATCCGACAAATCCAAACAGAGCATCAAGGCTTGGGTGAAAAAATATCCCAAAGGACGTCAGCGCTCGGCTCTGATCCCAGCGCTTTGGATTGCGCAAAATGACAATAATGGTTGGCTACCCGAAGCGGCCCTGCGGCAACTCGGTGATATGCTCGATATGGCCTATATTCGTGTCTATGAAGTGGCGACCTTTTATACCATGTTTAATCTCGCGCCTGTTGGCGAGCACCATATCCAACTTTGCGGGACAACACCTTGCTGGTTGCGGGGGGCTGAAGACTTAAAAGAGGTTCTGAAAAAACGTATAGGTCCAAGCGGATCGGTTTCAAATGACGGAAAGCTGTCTTGGATTGAAGTTGAGTGTTTAGGCGCGTGCGCGAATGCGCCTATGGCTCAGATTAGCAACAAAGCTGGTCATGATTATTATGAAGATTTGAACGCCGATAATCTGGCAGTGCTATTGGATGGTCTCTCCGAAGGACGTCACATGATCCCGGGGCCGCAAAATAGCCGTTATGGATCCGAGCCAGAGGGTGAGGCGAAGACACTGATTGATGAAGGTTACATTGATCGCAAACAGTTCTCAACGCTGCCCAATTGTGATAAAAAAATAAAACTTAATTATTATCAGCCGGTCCCCAAAGAACGACGCGCGACAAAAGGGGGGTGGGTGGACCCGAATATGAAGGCCTCACCTGATCCCAAAAAACGTCCAAGTAATCTCGGACGCGATCTTTCAAATGGTTTAGAAGAACAGGCGCTCAATGCTGCGCTTCCGAAAGCTAAGCCCAAGCCAAAGACTAAACCTAAGTCTACGTCCAAGTCTAAGCCAAAAGTCATTTATACAGACGGCCCAACAGATGGTGCGCCTGATGATCTCAAGAAAATCAAAGGGATAGGGCCAAAATTTGAAGGTGATTTAAACTCCAAAGGCATCTATTACTTCCGCCAGATAGGCGCATGGAAGGCGGCAGATGTGAAAATGGTTGAAGAGCTCATTGACTCCTTCCCAGGACGTATCAAGCGCGATGAGTGGATCAAACAAGCCAAAGCTTTGGCGAAGGGGACCTAAATGGTGAAGCTCCTCGAAGATAAAGACCGGATTTTCCAAAATCTATACGGCCTGAAAGATTGGCGCCTCGAGGCTGCCAAGAAACGCGGCGCGTGGCTCGGCACGAAAGAAATGATTGAGCAAGGCCATGACTGGGTGATCGATCAGGTCAAAGCCTCAGGCTTGCGTGGTCGGGGCGGTGCGGGTTTCCCGACAGGTCTCAAATGGTCCTTCATGCCCAAAGAGGTTGGTAAGCGCCCGCATTATCTCGTTGTGAATGCCGACGAGTCAGAACCCGGGACATGTAAAGACCGTGAAATGATGCGCCATGATCCGCATCTCCTAATCGAAGGCTGTCTCGTGGCCAGTTTCGCGATGCGCGCGCATGCCTGTTATATCTATCTGCGCGGCGAATATATTTATGAACGCCACCGTCTTCAAGCCGCTGTCAATGAAGCCTATGAGGCTGGTTTGATTGGTAAAAATGCCTGCGGGTCGGGTTGGGATTTTGATCTTCATGTCCATCACGGGGCTGGAGCCTATATTTGCGGAGAAGAAACTGCGCTTCTTGAAAGCTTAGAAGGCAAAAAAGGACAACCTCGCCTAAAGCCACCATTTCCGGCCAATGCTGGTCTTTATGGATGCCCAACGACCGTAAACAATGTAGAATCAATTGCCGTCGTGCCGACAATATTAAGACGCGGGGCGGAATGGTTTAAGAGCTTTGGTCGCGAAAATAATGCGGGAACTAAGGTGTTTTCCATCTCGGGCCACGTCAATAAGCCCTGTAATGTGGAAGAGGCAATGTCCATTCCGCTAAAAACGCTATTGGAAGAGCATTGTGGCGGCGTGAGAGGCGGATGGGATAATCTCAAAGCGGTTATCCCGGGTGGATCATCGGTGCCGCTATTACCTAAAGAGATTTGCGATAATGTCCTGATGGATTTCGACGCGCTTCGTGAACATAAGTCAGGTCTGGGGACTGCCGCGGTAATCGTCATGGATAAAAGCACGGATGTCGTCAAAGCTATCGCGCGATTATCCTATTTTTATAAACATGAAAGTTGCGGGCAATGCACGCCGTGCCGTGAAGGCACAGGCTGGATGTGGCGTGTCATGGAACGCATGGTGCGCGGAGAGGCCGAGACATCCGAAATTGATATGCTCTTAAACGTGACCAAACAGGTAGAAGGGCATACGATCTGCGCACTTGGTGACGCTGCGGCTTGGCCAATCCAAGGGCTCATCCGTCATTTCCGTCATGAGATAGAAGAACGCATTGATAATTACCGGGCGGGCAAACCTGTCTTTGTCCCTCAGGGCGCCTTAGAGGCGGCGGAGTAGGCTATGAGTGATCTTCGCAAAATCAACATTGATGGTGTCGAGTATGAGATGCCGGGTGAGCTAACCCTCATGCAGGCGTGTGAGGAGGCGGGGGCGGAAATTCCGCGTTTCTGTTATCATGAGCGCTTATCTGTCGCCGGAAACTGCCGCATGTGTTTGGTTGAATGGGTCGGCGCACCGAAACCACAGGCGTCTTGCGCCCTTCAAGTCAAAGATATGCGTCCGAATCGCGACGGCACGCCCGCGAATATCCGAACAAACTCCGAGGTTGTGAAAAAAGCGCGCGAAGGCGTGATGGAATTCCTTCTGATTAATCACCCGCTGGATTGCCCAATTTGTGACCAAGGCGGGGAGTGCGATCTGCAAGACCAAGCCATGGGATATGGGCGTGATCATACGCGCTTTGATGAAAATAAACGCGCAGTCGATGACAAATTTATGGGGCCGCTCGTTAAAACAGTCATGACACGCTGTATTCAATGTACGCGCTGTGTGCGTTTCATTACCGAAGTTGCAGGCGTCGAAGAAATTGGTCTGGCCTCGCGCGGAGAAGACGCGGAAATCACGACATATCTTGAGCAATCTCTGACATCTGAAATGTCAGGCAATGTGATTGATCTTTGCCCTGTTGGTGCTCTTACATCTAAGCCATATGCGTTTAATGCGCGCCCTTGGGAGTTGGAAAGCGTTGAGAGCATAGATGTGATGGATGCCGTAGGCTCCAATATCCGCGTCGATCATCGGGGAGGGCGCGTCTTGCGCATTCTCCCTGTTATTAATGAAGACATTAATGAAGAATGGATTTCCGATAAAACCCGCTTTGTTTGGGACGGGTTGGGGCGTCAACGCCTTGATCGTCCGTTTATACGCAAGGACGGCAAGCTCCAGGCAGCGGGTTGGGATGAAGCTTTAAAGCTCGTTGCTGAGAAGCTAAAAGGCGATCCAGCTAAGGTTGGTGCGATTGCTGGCGATCTCTGTGATGCGGAAAGCATGAAGGCGCTCAAAGACCTTATGGATAGCCTAGGCGTTAAAAATATTGATTGCCGTCAGGACGGTTCGCAAATCGATGCCTCAAACCGGGCTGGTTACATCTTTAACACGACCATTGCCGGTATCGAAGAGGCTGACGCGCTTCTGATTATTGGGTGTAACCCACGCCTTGAAGCCCCGCTGGTCAACACGCGTATTCGCAAGACATGGCTCGAGGGCCTAGAGGTCGGAATGATCGGTGAAAATTGTGATCTGACCTATCCGGTAGAGCATATCGGCAATTCACCTTCTGACTTGGTCGAGTTCGTAAAATCCAACACAGGCTTCGCGAAATCATTTAAAGCCGCCAAGAAGCCTATGATTATCATCGGCCAAGCTGCTCTTACGCATGATGATGCCGACAAAATTCTGAACCTCGCCGCTAGTCTTGGCGTTGTTAAAGATGGCTGGAACGGATTTAATGTTCTACATACAGCTGCTGCCCGTGTTGGTGGTCTGGATATAGGGTTTGTACCGGGCGAGGGCGGCAAATCGACGAAAGACATTGTTTCTGGTGACTGTGATGTGGTTTACCTGCTCGGCGCCGACGAAATTGATGCGACGGTTTTGAAAGATAAGTTCGTGATTTATCAGGGAACGCATGGTGACGCCGGAGCCCATGTTGCGGATGTTATCCTGCCGGGTGCCGCCTACACGGAAAAAGACGGGCTGTATGTGAACACCGAAGGTCGCGTGCAAATGGCTGTGGCGGCTGTTCCGACCAAAGGCGAGTCTAAGGCCGATTGGGCTATTATCCGTGCTTTATCCGGCCATGTCGGAAAAGCGCTGCCATATAATAGTTTGGCGGCACTCCGTGAGAAATTATTTGAAGATCATCCAAGCTTCGCAAGTCTTGACCATGTCGGCTCAGATAATGTCGACTTATCGGCCATTGGTGCAAGCGGAAAACCAAATGCCGTGCCCTTTAAGAACGCGAATGCTGATTTCTATATGACCAACCCGATAGCGCGCGCCTCTAATGTGATGGCGGAATGCTCGAAAATCGGTGAGGGTGTCGATGTTCAGGAGGCGGCGGAATGAACGAAGCTGCAAACACTTTCTGGACAGATCTCTCACCACTTGTTTGGTTTGGGGTGAAGTTTGCCCAAGTTTTAGGTTTTGTGCTGGTCTTAGCATTGCTTGTGGCAGCGCTTGTTTTGGCTGACCGCAAAATCTGGGCGGCCGTCCAAATGCGACGTGGCCCAAATGTGGTTGGTGCATTTGGTCTTTTGCAAACAATTGCTGACGCATTGAAGTTTTTCTTTAAAGAAATTGTAGTTCCTGCTGGTTCAGATAAGTTTCTTTTCCTCTTTGCACCGATTTTAGGCCTTATTATGGCGTTTCTCGCCTGGGCCGTGGTGCCTGTTGCGCCTGGCTGGGTGATTTCAGACATCAATATCGGCGTTTTATACGTTCTCGCCATCTCTTCGCTGGGTGTTTATGGCATTATCATCGGAGGTTGGGCGTCCAACTCTAAATATCCGTTTATGGGAGCTTTAAGATCAGCGGCTCAGATGGTATCTTATGAAGTATCCATCGGCTTTATTATTTTAACGGTGATAATGCTGGTTGGGTCAATGAACCTAACAGACATTGTTAATTCGCAAGCGGGAGGCTTCTGGAATTGGCATATGTTTATGTTGGATTTTAAAAACCCGATTAACCTGCTTTTGTTTCCCGTCATGTTTTACATGGGTGTGTTGTTCTTTATCTCGGCGCTCGCTGAGACGAACCGCCCGCCATTTGATCTTCCCGAAGCAGAATCTGAGCTCGTCGCGGGTTATCAAGTTGAATATTCTTCAACGCCGTTTCTGATGTTTTTCTTTGCAGAATATGTGAACATCATGCTGCTATGCGCTATGATGGTTATCCTTTTTCTAGGTGGTTGGCACGCTCCGATTGATATCGGACTGGATAAGCCATTCATTCCGCCGTTTTTCTGGTTCTTTGGAAAAACAGCGTTTCTGTTTTTCCTCTTTGCCATGGTGAAGGCGATTGTCCCGCGTTACCGCTATGATCAGTTGATGCGCCTCGGCTGGAAGGTCTTTTTACCGACATCTATTGCGGCTGTTATTATTGTGGCGACTTGGGTGGCCTGGTTTGGCGGAAAAGGAGCTTTGTTATGAACCGTATTGCCCAAGCCTTTCGTGGCGCTTTTCTACTCGAATTTATCAGCGCTTTTTGGCTCGCCGTAAAATATATGTTCCGTCCCAAAGTGACCGTAAACTATCCGTTTGAGAAAGGGCCGCTTAGCCCGCGTTTCAGAGGAGAGCATGCCTTGCGTCGTTACCCGTCCGGCGAAGAGCGCTGCATTGCCTGTAAGCTTTGCGAAGCGATCTGTCCGGCACAAGCTATTACGATTGAGGCGGAGCCACGCGACGATGGCTCACGTCGGACAACGCGTTATGACATCGACATGGTCAAATGTATCTATTGTGGGTTTTGCCAAGAGGCGTGTCCGGTGGATGCTATTGTTGAGGGGCCAAATTTTGAATTCGCCACAGAGACCCGCGAAGAGCTTTACTATGACAAAGATAAGCTGCTCGCTAATGGGGACCGCTGGGAGCGCGAAATTGCTAAAAATTTAGAGTTGGACTCGCCCTACCGTTAGGGCCCAAGAGGGAATGAGAGAGACGTGTTAGTCACAATCGCATTTTATTTATTGGCCACAGTGGCCGTTGTGGCGGCCTTTATGGTCATTGCATCGCGTAACCCTGTACATAGCGTGATGTTTTTGATCACGACATTCTTCTCTGCGGCAGGGCTGTTTGTTCTGATGGGGGCTGAGTTTATCGCGCTTCTTTTGGTGATGGTTTATGTCGGCGCGGTCGCTGTACTTTTCTTATTCGTTGTTATGATGCTGGACGTGGATTTCGTTGAGTTGAAACAGGGGTTCATTGAACATATTGCCTTTGGTGGTACGATTGCCGGTGTATTGCTGGCTGAAATGGTCATGGTTGGGGCGGTATACTTTTTAGGAGATCAGAAGACGGTTGTTGATCGCTCAGAAGTCTCAAACCTGGAGGCCATAGGCGAAGTTCTTTACACTGATTATGCCTTTTTCTTTGAAGCCGCAGGCTTTGTCCTTTTGGTTGCTATGATTGGCGCGATTGTTCTAACTCTACGTGAACGCGAAGGCGTAAGAAAACAGCATATTCCAACACAAAATGCCCGCAAACGAGACGAAGGCGTTGAACTGGTCGATATTGAACCGGGGCAGGGAGTAGGCTCATGATTATCGGTTTATCCCATTATCTTGTCGTTGCCGCGATCCTGTTCACCATTGGCGTGTTTGGCATCTTTGTGAACCGAAAGAATGTTATTATTATTTTGATGTGCGTCGAGCTGATCCTGCTCGCAGTTAATATTAATTTCGTCGCCTTTTCGACCCATATGGCTGATGCGGTAGGGAATGAACCTATTGCCGGGCAAATTTTCGCGTTATTTATTTTAATGGTGGCGGCGGCTGAAGCAGCTGTAGGGCTCGCCATTCTCGTGGTTTTCTTTCGTAATCGCGGCAATATTGCTGTCGAAAATATCGATTTGATGAAGGGGTAGGGCCTTGCTTTACAAGATTATAGTCTTTGCTCCTTTGATCGGAGCGCTCATTGCCGGCTTGTTTGGGCGAAAAATCGGTGAAAAGCCGTCTATGGTTGTTACCACCGGATTTTTGTTTCTATCTGCTCTTCTTTCGTGGAAAGCATTTTTTGATATAGGTTTTGGGCATAATCAGCTCACAGTTGATTTGTTTCGATGGATGGATGTCGGCAACCTGAAAGCCAATTGGGCGCTTAAAATAGATACGCTGACAGCCGTCATGCTCGTTGTCGTGACGACGGTGTCTGCGCTCGTGCACCTCTATAGTTGGGGCTATATGAGCGATGATAAGCACAAGCCGCGTTTCTTTGCATATCTCTCACTCTTTACTTTTGCCATGTTAATGCTGGTGACAGCCGATAACTTCATTCAGATGTTCTTTGGGTGGGAAGGTGTAGGCCTCGCCTCATATCTATTGATCGGATATTATTATAAGAAACCGTCAGCTAACGAGGCCGCGATTAAAGCCTTTGTCACCAATCGTGTCGGTGATGTTGGCCTGGCTTTAGGCGTCATGACGATTTTCTTGCTATTTGGATCTGTCAATTTCGATACAGTCTTTGCTGCCCTAAAAGATAATTCAGACCAAATTCTCTCTTTCGCGGGAATGGAATTTAACGCAATTGAACTGATTGCATTTCTTCTATTCATCGGCGCTATGGGTAAATCAGCACAATTTGTCCTGCATGTCTGGTTACCCGATGCGATGGAAGGCCCAACACCCGTCTCGGCTCTTATTCACGCGGCTACAATGGTGACGGCAGGGGTTTTCCTCGTCTGCCGTTGCTACCCTATTTATGAACTCGCGCCCGCAACATCAGGGTTTATAACGGTCTTAGGCGCGTTTACGGCGCTGTTCGCGGCAACTGTCGCCTTGGTTCAAAATGACATTAAACGTGTCATTGCTTATTCAACCTGTTCGCAGCTTGGTTATATGTTCTTCGCGGCAGGAGTTGGGGCTTACAATGCTGCTATGTTCCATCTCTTCACACATGCCTTCTTTAAAGCGCTTTTATTCCTTTGCGCAGGCTCCGTTATTCATGCGCTGCATCATGAGCAAGACATGCGTAAAATGGGGGGTATTCGTAAGAAAGTGCCCTGGACATGGGCTTGCATGATTATCGGGACAATCGCCATTACAGGTCTTGGTATTCCGATGATAGGTGGCGGTCCTGGTTGGGGTTTTGCTGGCTTCTTCTCTAAAGACGCGATTATTGAATATGCCTATTCCGCTGGTGCAGATTATGGCAATTCGGCAGGCGCTTTTGCTTTTGTCATTGGTATTATTGCGGCACTCCTCACCAGTTTTTATAGCTGGCGGCTGATCTTTATGACGTTCTACGGTAAGTTCCGTGGGGAACATCACACATTGGATCATGCCCATGAAAGCCCGATGAATATGCTGGTTCCTCTAGGCGTGCTGAGTGTCGGTGCCATTTTCGCTGGTGCAGCGTTTTACTCATATTTCATGGGGGACAATGCCTATGCGTTCTGGAATTACGCCTTACCTATCGAGAATAAAGGACATGCCCTATTAGAAGCCCCAGCTCACCTTGTCGCGGCTGCTGCAGCGGAGTCTTATCCGGCGACGGACGGCGGTAATTGGTTTACAGGGAAATATCATGGTTATCCACGTTGGGTGCTAATTCTGCCATTACTGGTTTCATTAACGGGCGCAGTTGTTGCTTATTTCATGTATATGAGAAATGGCGGAACAGAGCGCCGCATCGCCGAAATAGAAAAAACGGGGGGCGGTCCACTTTATCGCTTCTTGCTCAATAAGTGGTATATTGACGAAATTTATGAGGCGACAGTGATCCGCGCGGTTAAGTTCCTCGGGGACGTGTTTTGGAAACGTGGCGACGTCGGTATTATTGATCGATTTGGACCTAATGGTGTCGCAGCAGCAGCTATGGCTGGCGCACGTAAACTCGGAAAATTTCAAAGTGGATATTTGTTTCATTATGCCTTTGTCATGTTGTTGGGGGTCGCGGCTATCCTTGCCTTGGTCTTCCGGACGGTAGGAGGCTAGTATGTTTAGCGAATTTCCTATCCTCTCGGCCATCACGTTTATCCCGTTAGCTGTTGCGCTAATTTTAATCGTCGCATCTCGGGTTTCTACTAATCAGGATGCTAAGGTTCAGATCGAGAAAAATGCTCCACAAGTCGCCCTGGTAGCCTCTCTATTTGTTCTACTTTTATCCGTTCTATTGGTATGGGAGTTTGACCCTTCGACTGCGGATTTTCAGTTTATTGAACAAACACCTTGGCTGGGTGGCGGTATTGAATATCGCATGGGGGTAGATGGTATCTCCGTCTTATTTATACTTTTGACAGCCTTTTTGACCCCGCTTTGTATCTATGCCAGTCAGAAGTCCATTAAGTCGCGTATGCTTGAATATATGGTCGCATTTCTGATCTTAGAGACTTTAATGATCGGTGTTTTTTGCGCACTAGATTTGGTTCTCTTCTACCTGTTTTTCGAAGCCGTGCTTATCCCGATGTTTATCATCATCGGCGTATGGGGCGGGAAAAACAGAGTTTATGCCTCCTATAAATTTTTCCTCTATACGCTGCTCGGATCTGTATTGATGTTGGCGGCGATCATGTGGGTCTATGGATATGGCGCCCAAGAATTAGGTGCGCCGACCACGGATATTCGTGTGCTGTCGCGTGATCTCGATATCCCGGCTGGTGCTCAGACATGGCTCTGGCTGGCCTTCTTTGCGTCTTTCGCTGTGAAAATGCCGATGTGGCCGGTTCATACCTGGTTGCCGGATGCGCACGTGGAAGCCCCTACTGCCGGATCCGTTATTCTAGCGGGTATCCTTCTAAAACTGGGCGGCTATGGATTCTTGCGCTTTTCATTACCGATGTTCCCGGATGCCAGCCTGAAGTTAGGCCCTCTGATTTTCTGGATGTCGATTATCGCCATAATCTATACATCGCTTGTGGCTTATCGTCAGAAAGATATGAAAAAGCTTATCGCATATTCTTCGGTGGCGCATATGGGCTTTGTTACAATGGGTATTTTTGCCGTTAATACGCAAGGTCTGCAAGGCGCAATATTCCAGATGCTATCCCACGGCCTTGTCTCAGGCGCTCTCTTTTTCTGCGTTGGTGTAATTTATGATCGGATGCATACGCGAGAGATTGCCTTTTACGGGGGACTTGTACACCGGATGCCTGTTTATGCCTTTTTCTTTATGCTGTTTACGATGGCGAATGTCGGCTTGCCAGGAACCAGTGGCTTTGTCGGCGAAATCATGACCATGATTGGCGGCTATAAAGTCAATCCATGGATAGGTATTGGTGCCGCTATGGGAATGATATTGTCCGCCGTTTATGCGCTGTATCTATACCGGGAAGTCATCTTCGGTACGCTTGAGAATGAAAAATTGGAAGACATTGATGATATGAGCCGTTCCGAAATTATCGTGCTCGCACCACTGGCTTTCTTCGTTATTCTTTTAGGCGTTTATCCGTCCCTTATTACGGACGTGACAGCTGTATCGGTCGAAAATTTAATTGAGCAGTTCAATGCCTCAGTGGGGCAGGGAGCCTAGCTATGATACCTCTTTTACTTCCTGAAATTTTATTGGCATTTTCGGCCTCTACTTTACTTGGGTTTGGTTTTTCCAAAAAGGTCGATCGCGCGCCTTTAATACGGTATATCGCCATTGGTATTTTATTGCTCTATTCTGTCTCCGGATTGCTTTTAGGTATGCCAATAGGTGAGCTGTTCAACGGCGCCTTGATCTATGATGGGTTTAGTTATTTTTCTAAATTCATCATCGGTATCACGGCAGCGGCAGCGATTATTTTTTCCAAATCCTATCTCGAGCCTGAAAAGCTCAATCAATATGAATATTATGTGTTGATCCTCTATGCCGTGCTTGGGATGAGTATTATGGTATCGTCCAATAATCTTCTGACTGTTTATATTGGTATCGAGCTGCAAAGTTTAGCACTTTACGTGCTGGCCGCCTTCAATCGAGATAGCTTAAGAGCATCCGAAGCTGGTCTGAAATATTTTGTATTGGGAGCGATATCCTCAGGTCTTCTTCTTTATGGCATGTCGATGGTCTACGGATTTACCGGGAGTATAAGATTTGACGGGATTGCGAGTAGTATTTCAGCGAATGGCCTAACATCTGGCGTGGTAGCGGGCATGGTGTTTTTACTTTGTGGTCTGGCATTTAAGATATCGGCGGCGCCTTTCCATATGTGGACTCCGGACGTCTATGAAGGGGCTCCAACGCCCGTCACCGGTTTTTTCGCCGGAGCTCCGAAATTTGCAGCCATGGCTTTGATCACGCGCTTATTGATAGGCCCGTTTGGGGATATCTCGCAACAATGGCAGCAGGTGATAATTGTATTGGCCATTCTATCTATGTTTGTCGGTGCCATAGGCGCCTTACGGCAAACCAATATAAAACGTCTTATGGCTTATTCCTCAATCGCTAATATGGGGTACGCGCTCGTGCCACTGGCTGTGGGTACCGCCGCTGGGGTTAGAGGCATGCTGATCTTTATGTCTATTTATATGATCACAGTGGTTGGCGTGTTTGCCTGTATTCTCCAAATGCGCATTCGCGACGGAATGGTAGAACAAATAGAAGACCTTGGCGGGCTATCCAAAACAAATAAGGGCTTGGCCGTTATACTTACTTGTTTCATGTTTTCCTTAATGGGTATTCCGCCTTTACTCGGGTTCTTTGGAAAACTATTCGCTTTTTATCCCGCTGTGACTGGGGGACTTACATGGCTGGTTGTTTTAGCTCTGATTGCCAGTGTTATAGGGGCTTTTTATTATTTGCGCATCATTAAGGTCATGTGGATTGACGAAGGCGAGCGTGAGTTCGTCCGAGCGCCGCGAAGTTTGTGGGCTTTGTCATCCATTTCATCCCTTCTTATATTCATAATGATTATTCCATTTATAGCTCTGCCGGCTCAGGGTTGGATAGATCAAGCGGCTGCAAGTTTATTCTAATTGCGCTTAATTTTTCTGGATACAGTTGGATCGACCAATCTGGAAGCTCGAAAATGTGTGCAGCAGGGTGACTATGGCCCGCTCTGGATAAGAGCCGATGTGCAAACCAGTGGGCGTGGACGTCGTGATCGTGAATGGGTGTCAAAGTCTGGTAATCTCTATGCATCCGGTCTTTATCCTTATGCAGGTGAGCCTCGGCAAGCCGCTCTAATAAGTTTTGTAGCCGCTTTAGCTATTGCTGATCTTGTGTGTGAATATGTTCCTACAGATAAAATTGCATTGAAATGGCCGAATGATGTTTTGATTGATGGCGCGAAAACATCTGGAGTATTGCTGGAGAGAGGCGAAGGCTGGATTATTATTGGCATTGGCGTGAATTTGATGTCTCATCCCGATAATACTGAGTATCCTGCCACGCATATCATGGCTCATATCCCACCCGATGAAATCAATGCCCCCGAGCCATGTATTCCTGAGCGACAGGCTGCTTTGGCTATTCTCGCGGCGAGATTTGATCATTGGTTTAACATCCTAAAGTCGAAAGGCTTTAAGCCCATTCAAGAGGCTTGGCTGGCGAAAGCCCATAATATTCCGGGGCCAGTGACTGTCCGCATGCCCAATGAATCTTTTTCTGGCGAGGCTTTAACTTTGGGTGAAAATGGTGAGTTGCAGGTTAGGACGAACAATGGCACCATCAGAGATGTTCACTCCGGTGACGTGTTTTTTTAATTTGAGCCTCACATGCTATTAGTCATCGACAGCGGTAATACAAATACGCTTTTCGCTATTCATAATGATGAAGATTGGGTGATGGAGTGGCGTATTGCAACGAATCCGACGCGGACGGCCGATGAATATGCGGTCTGGTTTCATCAACTATTGTCAATGCAGGGTTTCAGTTTTGAAAATATCTCCAGATGCGTGATCTCAACGGTCGTTCCTCAATCCTTATTTAATATACGAAATTTGGCACGCCGTCATTTAGAGGTCGAGCCATTGATTATTGGAGATGGGGATATTGCCGTTGGTATTAAGATTAATACGGATAACCCCAAAGAAGTCGGAGCAGACCGCCTCGTGACAGCGTTGGGCGCCACACGCAAATATCCGGGTGATTTAATTATTATTGATAGCGGTACGGCGACAACATTTGATATTATATCGTCTGACGGTGTCTTTGAGGGGGGTATTATTTCCCCCGGTATAAATTTGTCCGTGAAGGCATTACACGAGGCTGCTGCGCAGCTTCCCCGTATCGCCATAAAACGGCCAGCTAAGGTCGTTGGGAAAAATACGGTTGAAGCTATGCAGTCAGGGATATTCTGGGGATATATTGGATTGATAGATGGTCTGGTCAAACGCGTTAAATCTGATCACCCGGGAAATTTCACCGTAATAGGAACTGGCGGTGTAGCGTCTTTGTTTGATGGGGCATCAGAGACGATTGATGTGTTTGACTCCAAGCTAACCATCAACGGCTTATTGGAAGTTTGGCGGTTAAATCAGAATGGCTAAACCGGATGAATTTGTATTTTTACCGCTTGGGGGTAGCGGTGAGATTGGCATGAACCTCAATTTGTTTGGGTTTGGGCCTGAGCATAATCGCAAATGGATCATCGTCGATATTGGTGTGACGTTTGGCGATCTCACCACGCCCGGCATAGAAATTATTATGCCGGATACGGAATTTATAGAAGAGCATGTTGATAATCTCCTCGGCATCATCCTGACCCATGCACATGAGGATCATATGGGGGCTTTAGCGCGTCTTTGGCCGCGTCTGAAATGTCCCGTCTATGCAACGCCATTCACCATGTTTTTGGTTAAAGACCGCTTGTCTGAATTTGGTATTCTAGACGACGTCGAGCTGCACGAAATGCCGCTGAAAAGCCGGTTCAAGATCGGGCCCTTCGATCTCGAATATGTGACAATCACCCATTCTATCCCCGAGCCTAACGGGCTCGCGATAGGTACGCCGCTGGGAATAGTGCTCCATACGGGTGACTGGAAGATAGATCCTGACCCTCAACTTGGAGAACCCACAGATGAGGCCGCACTCTCCAAGTTACGAGACGAGGGTGTGCTGGCCATGATTTGTGACAGCACCAACACATTTTCCCCCGGTTATGCGGGTTCTGAAGGTGACGTAAGAAAAGAGCTGACGAAGCTCATCGGTGAATATGCCGGGAGAGGGGTCGCCGTAGCGTCCTTTGCATCCAATGTCGCCCGTCTTGAAAGCGTGATGATGGCAGCCAAAGCTCATGACCGTGTGGTTTGCTTGGTTGGTCGCTCTATGCATCGCATGGTTGGAGCCGCTCGTTCTGTCGGAATATTATCGGGCGTGCCTCAAATTATCGAAGAAGACGAAGCCAAAAATTTGCCTCAAGAGCATGTCCTTTATCTTTGCACAGGATCACAAGGTGAGCCACGTGCGGCTCTATCCAGGATCGCGAATGGTGATCATCGTAATGTTAGTTTCCGAGCTGGTGATGTTGTGATTTTTTCATCAAAAGTCATCCCAGGAAATGAAAAGGGGATTTTCGCGCTACAAAATGCGTTGGCAGATGACGGTGTGCATATTGTGACCGAAAAAGACCGTGCTATTCATGTCTCAGGTCATCCTAAACAAGGCGAGCTGAAGCAAATGTATGATTGGGTGAAACCTGAAATTTCTATCCCGGTTCACGGGGAACGCCGACATCTTTTAAAACAGGCGGAATTAGCTAAAAGCTGGGGGGTAGAACGTGTTATCGCACCTCATAATGGAGAGATGATACGCATAGCGCCGAACGGCCCGAAGGTCATTGATATCGTACCGAGTGGTCGCCTTCATCAAGACGGTAATGTCATTATTCGCGCTGATGATAACGGCCTGCGTTTACGACGCAAAATGGCTTATGCGGGCTATGTCGGAATTAGTCTGGTTTATAATTCAAAAGGTCATATCATCTCTGGCCCAGAACCGCGCATTTCAGGCTTTCCCGAAGGACAGAACTCTGAGCATTTAGATGCGCTTCTTGATGACGTCGCGGACGAAGCAGAAAAGGTCTTTAATAGCCTTTCGCGCAATGCGCGTTCTGATGAAGACGTCGTCGAAAGCAAAATCCGCTCTAGCGTCAAAAAACGCGTAAAGGCGCTAACGGGAAAACGAACAATTGTCGATATCACAGTTCACAAGGTGTAAAATATGCTTGGTCCATTAAATCATGTTGGTGTCGCGGTCCCCGATATTCGTGCGGCTATCAAAATGTATCGTGAGGTTTTTGACGTGACCGATATCACCGAACCCACAGCCTTGCCGCCGCAAGGTGTCACTTTCGCATTTGTTAATCTACCAACAGGGCAGGTTGAGCTTATCGAGCCATATGGGGAAAAGTCTCCCATCACAAAATTTCTAGAGCGCAACCCTAAAGGGGGGCAGCATCACATTTGTTTTGAAGTGGCCGATATTCATAAAGCTAGCCTGATGATGGCAGACCGCGGCATGCGCGTGTTAAACGAACCTCGTATAGGAGCGCATGGTACGCCTGTTGTTTTTTTACATCCCGGTGATGCCGGTGGCGTTCTCATTGAGCTGATGGAGACCCCGAAAGAGGATCATTAATGTCTCCATTTTCTGCCTTTGTTGTCTTTCTTTTGATCTGGTGGGTGACGCTGTTTGCGATCCTGCCTTTAGGCGTAAGAGGGCAGGCGGAAGAAAACAATGTCATCCCCGGAACAGAACCCGGTGCCCCTGTTGAGAGCCGTATGAAACGAAAAGTCATTCAGACAACAATTGTTACGACAATACTTTGGATTATCACCTGCGGGGTTATCATTTCGGGGATTATCGATATTAACGATTTTGCCATTCGTTCAACGCGCTAATGCCTTATTATGTCTA
Organism: uncultured Caulobacterales bacterium; assembly: GCA_964587545.1. GTDB lineage: Bacteria > Pseudomonadota > Alphaproteobacteria > Caulobacterales > Maricaulaceae > JACOMS01. The sequence goes on from CAZPLJ010000044.1 coordinate 20,707, forward strand.
TGCGATCCGCCTAGACCGTGCCGCGATGGAGAGCCAACTCCCGCGCGCCTTCAAGGATCAGAACTGGCATATGGACTGGGATTATCCGCTGCATGATGGGTGTGAGTTTTACTATGTCGGGCAGACGATCCACACGCCGGAATGTCGCTTTGAACAGCATAAACATTGCCACAGCCCACCTTTTGAGTTTCGCTGTATCTGCCGCTTAAGAAAAACTATCACCAAATCGCGCTCCAACCGCTTTGTGCGTAAATACGGCCTGTTCCTGCAAACCCAAATGTTTAAGCATCTCAACCCGGTCAAATCACGCAAAGCCTCTGAACTCCTCGAGAAGACCTTGACCGATGAGCTACGAGAGCTCGGCCATTGCGTTTATTTCAATTGACGTTTGACTGTTATAACTTTGAAGCTAGTTTGAGGACATATATGCGTATTCCTTCTATCATTCCTTTCACGTCATTAGGCCTTATTGCCGGCCTATGTTTAGCCGCCTGCCAAAGCCAACAAGTTGTTAGCCCGCAGCAAGACTTCCTCGCTAATCTCAAAACCTTGTGTGGACAGGCTTTTGAGGGTCGCGTCATTAGCACAGAAGAGGTTGACGCGGATTGGCGCAAAGAGACCCTCATCATGTATGTGCGCGACTGCGATGAAACAGGCGTGAAAATCCCGCTTCATGTGGGCGAGAACCGCTCCCGCACCTGGGTCATTCAGTGGGCGGAAACAGGTAAGGATCTACAGCTTAAGCATATTCACAAACATAAGGACGGCACGCTTGACGATGTCACATGGTATGGCGGCGATGCCGATGCGGGCACGGCTACATCTACTCATGTTAATTTCCCGGTGGATGAATTTTCTAAAACGTTATTTTTGGAAAATGATCTCGACGTGTCGGTCGTAAATGTCTGGCGTGTGAGCCTGACGCCCGGCGAGACTTTTACCTATGCCCTGTCGCGCCCGAACCGGGATTTTCGCGCAGAGTTTGATTTAACGAGGCCCGTTCAGATACCGCCGCCGAGCTGGTAAAACGGGCGGGCTAGGGTGTTAGCCAACTATCCCGGATTATAATTCCCGGTCCCAATGGACCGAGAATCGAGGTTTTCGTTTTATGCGCTGCGTTAAACGATTGAGATGGTATCAACCGCAGACTTGCCCTTGCGAGGGTCTATTTTGGTTGTGAAGGAGACCTTGTCTCCATCGCTAAGACCGGCAAGACCGGAGCTCTGAACGGCACTAATGTGGACAAAGACGTCATCGCCTCCGCCGTCTACTGAAATAAAGCCAAAACCTTTGGCTGTATTAAAAAATTTCACTGTCCCGGTTTGCGGGGCACTTTGTTCCTCTGACATATTGTTTCCTTTCAAGAAATCAGGTGGTTCGATATCTGGAAAGAAAAGGTGAACTGCCTAATAGGCTGTTCGCAGTCGCTGGCCATAAATCGTAATAACCCGTCTTTAATCTGCGAATCCGCATTTGTCGATAGGTGTCTGTGCATGGAATGACATATAATGTTCCTTACTAATATATCCGCTGATTGCGCGAATTTTGGTGAAATCCTAGATTGACCGAAATCAGGGAAGACAAATGGCGAAGATGAAAGGCGGCTGCCTGTGCGGTAAAATCCGGTATGAGGCCACGGGAGACCCCGTCCTGGCGGGGCATTGCTGCTGTTCGGATTGTCGCAAAGCCACAGGCGCCGGACATTCTACCATCGCCGGATTTCCGAGCCACGATGTCGATATAACAGGTGAGACGTCGAGCTATAGCAATGTTGGCAGTAGCGGCGGCACCGTGACCCGGCATTTTTGCGGAACCTGCGGCAGTCGGCTTTTCTCTATAGTGGATGCGGGCGCTGGATTGACCATCATCCAATGCGGATCGCTCGACGACCCCAGCGCGATTACGCCGCAAATGGTCTTTTATCATAAAGATAACCAAGCCTGGGATTTTCTTGATCCAGACCTGCCGAAATTTGACACGGTGCCTCCAAGCGTCGACAGCTAGAATAGGGCGCGTAACTGGCGCGCCACCGGTTAGAGCGCCGTGAAGCGCCGAGTGTCAGAAAGGCACGAGGATATGTTCTATGGCTCATCGGGTAACCACCGAGTTGAGGGTTAAAATCAAATGGGACAAGCCCGTGTGACCGGCATCTCACAGGATACCTAATATGTGTTTGTTTCGTGAGAGGCCAATTCGCGCTTTCACGCAAAAGAGTCACACGGCGATGCT
>CAZPLJ010000045.1:0-3516 GCA_964587545.1 uncultured Caulobacterales bacterium
TTTATCTAGTGCGGCCTGGAGATGTCCTGCAACAAGCCAATGAACAAGCGGCTTCAAAGCAAGGAATTTTGGTTCAACACCATCTATGTCAGTCGTCTTGACTCAAAAGATCTTGGCGTCTTGCAGGTACCCCCGCATTAGTCAAAAGCTGTTCAAAGGACATTTTTTCGGTAGTCTGAGGTTTAATATCAGATTTGGGAGCTCACATCGGTACATTTTCAGTTGCTATAAGGAAAAAGTGGGGACTCAGGTCGCGTATTTGGGTTGAAAGTGATAACCGTTCATATGAGTTATGGGCAGAACATAAAGCTCAACAATCTCTAGAATGCCATTGACGCAAAGCAGGTTATTCTAGCTGGTTAAGCGCTTTTTTTGCTGGAACAAAATCGGGCTTGATATCTAACGCGCTTTTATAGCAGGTATAAGCTTCTTCCTTTTTGCCCAGCCTCGCGTATGCGCGTCCCTTACCTAGATATGCCAAATGAGATTTTTCATTCAACTTAAGTGAATAGTCGAAATTTTCTAGTGCCGCTTCGATATTGTTCAGAGCCATGTGTGAATCGCCAAGGCATTTATAATACAAAAAATGATCCGGTTCTAATTCGGTAGCTCTGAAATAAGCATGCTTTGCCGCTTCAAACTCCTTCAAACGAAAGCGTACATTGCCGAGCATATGCTGATTAATCGCCTTGTTGGGCTTTAAATCAGCAGCCCTTTGAAGGCTATTAGATGCGTCTTGAACATATCCTGCAATTATTTCAGCCCGACCTTTAAGTCTAAAAAAATTATCATCTGATGAACCAAGGCTTTTGAATTCTTTACAAACCCCTATTGCGTGCTCAAAGTCGGAGTTGCGGATATAGCAATCAATCAGGCCATATAGAGATCGACGAAAAGTCGAAGAGTTAAGGCCGAGGTTGAATTTAGTAAAGCAAGTTATCGCCGAGCGGTAACTTTCAATTGCAGAATCCAGTTCACCCATACTCTCATGTAATTTTGCGATTTTGAAAGGGAGTTCCGGATTATCTGGCTTGCGATTCAATTCAGACTGATAAGCAAGGATAGCTTTATCTTTTAACCCAGCATTCGAAAGGCTTTCAGCAAGCCTCATGGAAATATGGGGTATTTCAGAATTTAGGTTTTTAGCTTTCTCATAGTACTTCGAAGCTTGTTCAGTCTTTCCGCCCTTTTCGAGCGCATTTGCAAGTGCATATACAGCATAGGCGTTATTTGGCTGAACACCCATGAATCGCATGCACTCATCAACATTGTCTGAAAGTGGAATTTCGATAATATTGTTCGCATCCATTGCCGGGGCGCTCACTCCAGATAAATCATAAAGCTGATTTAGAATCGTGAACGCCCGAACCAAAAGCGCTTCATCTGCTTTAGTTGCAGCTATTGCTTGGAATGAGTTTTTCAAAGGAAGCTTGTCTTCATAAAATGACGCTGCCCGGTCTGCATTCATTTCTATATGTTGGCTCAAGTGTGATACCATCAAGCCAAGCTGTGTTCGATATTGATTAACAGGCAGGTCGAAGGAAATTATTGGGAAATCCTTTTTTTCCACTAAGCCCAAAAGGCGTTGATTGTATTCACACCAAAGCTCGATCCCTTTTCTTATGGGAATTGAAGCAGAAGGTCTAAGAAATAGAGATATAGCTACTTTGATCGGATCTCTGAACGTACCGACAAAAATTGGAGCTTGGATACCTTCTGACCAGAAAGGCAAAGTGAGGAGCGTACGTGGCTCCTTAAATGACCAAGCCTCATCTTCAGACAATGCGGCGCTTAGAATTCGATCACGATCTACTTCGTGCTCGGTCTCCCACTGAATTTTCTGTGGTGGTTTATCCCAGCTTCCTCCAGATGCTTTTAGCACGGCGTCATTTAACTGAATAATATCGGCTTGTTCCCGGTTGCCTCTTTGATTGTCAAAATTCCAGTCTTGAACGACGCCTGAAGGTAGACCAGCGGCTTGCAGACACCCCGCTAAACAGCTCGTGCCACTTCGGTGCATGCCTAATATACAAACAATTATCGCTGGTTGGTTGAGTTTCATTTTTACCCTGTCGCAATGTTTGATAGCAATCCAGCAGAATGTGTGTTCTACGGCCCTTGGCTCCACCAAATTATTAATTAAGTTGCGGGTTTAATCAATAATATTGTCCGGCTTAATATATTCATCCCAATATATTAAATCCCAATTTTTGACAGCCATTAGATTATCCGAGTTAATCTTTGCCGGTTCATTGACTATAGCGGCTCGTGCTTAACACGTCATGGGAATAGGATGCTGAGTTCTTTCAGATTAACTAAAGGCTTGTAGGCCGGTGATGGCCCGGCCTAGAATGAGGGCATGAACATCATGCGTGCCTTCATAGGTGTTCACGGTCTCAAGATTTTGTGCGTGCCGCATAACGTGATATTCAATCTGAATACCGTTACCGCCATGCATGTCACGGGCTTGGCGAGCTATATCGAGGGCCTTGCCGCAATTGTTGCGTTTAACCAGAGATATAAGATCGGGCGCAAACTTTCCTGTATCCATAATGCGTCCCAAGCGGAGCGCGGCTTGTAGTCCAAGCGCGATCTCTGTTTGCATGTCGGCGAGTTTCTTTTGATAAAGCTGTGTGGCGGCGAGCGGGCGGTTAAATTGGTGGCGCTCAAGACCATATTGTCGGGCTCTATGGAAACAATCCTCTGCCGCCCCCATCGACCCCCAGCCAATGCCGTAACGAGCTCTATTTAGACAGCCAAAAGGCCCGCTCATGCCTTGCGTATTTGGGAGTAGGGCGTCTTCACCAACCTCTATATTATCCATAACGATTTCACCTGTTGGTGAGGCCCGCAGAGAAAGTTTGCCGCTAATTTTCGGGGCAGACAGACCTTTCATGCCTTTCTCTAAAATAAAGCCGCGGACCTTATTGTCATGGGCTTCGGATTTAGCCCAAACGACGAAAACATCCGCAAAGGGACTGTTTGAAATCCACATTTTGGAGCCGTTTAGACGGTAGCCGTCTTTGGTCTTTTTGGCGCGCGTCTTCATGCCGGCAGGGTCAGAGCCCGCATCAGGTTCGGTTAAGCCAAAGCAGCCGACAAATTCGCCGCTCGCGAGTTTGGGTAAATATTTGCGTCTCTGTTCCTCAGAGCCATAAGCGTAAATCGGATGCATCACCAGAGATGACTGAACCGACATCATGGAGCGATAACCGCTATCAACGCGTTCCACGGCACGGGCCACTAGCCCATAAGACACATAGGAGGCCGACGCGCCGCCATATTCTTCTGGAATTGTAATGCCGAGTAATCCTTGCGCGCCCATCTCTGCAAAAACGTCTTTTTCCATCGTTTCTTCAAGATAGGCTTTTTCAACGCGGGGCAATAATTTATCCTGCGCGAAGCGATGGGCGGCTTGGCTGATTATGTTTTCGTCTTCTGACAGTTGCTCGGTCAGCTGAAATGGATCGGACCAATCGAAAGGGATGATATCTTTACGTGTTGGAGACATGAAAA
>CAZPLJ010000045.1:3616-22683 GCA_964587545.1 uncultured Caulobacterales bacterium
ATCCAGTAGAACCTACATCCTAACAATACAGATGCGACCGCCAGCCCGGCGAGCAATCCATACCAAATCCCGACAGCGCCGATTTCGGTTTTCAAGCCCAAATACCACGCGACCGGAAAGCCGACGACCCAATAACTTATCCCAGTTATCCACATAGGTAGTTTCACATCTTTAAGTCCGCGCAATAATTGATTGGCCGCGACTTGTGTCGCGTCAAACAACATAAAAGCGGCGGCAATCGGTAAGAAGCTTAAAACCAAAGCTCTAACTTCGGCATTATTTTCCGCAGACGCCGACAAATACACATCGGCTAGCCAATTCGGGGCAAGTGTAATGATTGCCGCAAACATCATGATGAGAATAATACAAATCAGCGTTGTGGCCATTCCCACACGCCTAATCGCGGGTTGGTTATTCGCGCCCGCTGCTAAACCCACCCGGACAGCGCCTCCCATAGAAAACCCAAACGGGAGCATAAACGCCATCGAGGCCGCGTTAAGTGCGACCTGATAGGCGGCGAGCTCATTAGTCCCAATAAAAGCCATGAGAAACACGCAAGCATTAAACAGCATGCCTTCAAAAATTGTTGTGACGCTAATCGGCCAGCCGAGTTTCACGACCTCCTTTAAGCGTTCCCAGTGAGGTCGGAAAAAATTTTCAAATACATGAAACTCGCGGGCGTCTTTATCCATGTAGCAATAAGCGGCGAACATAAAAAAGCTAATGGCATATGATAGAGAGGACGCAATACCGGCACCCACCAGCTCCAGCCTCGGAAATCCCCAATAGCCGAAAATCAGCAAGAGGTTTAAGCCTGCATTGATCAATACCGTCAGTGAAACAATAAAAAGCGGCACAGTGGTTTTTTCAATCGCGGCCAAAAAATTGCGTAAAGCCCATATCCCTAAGGCGAATGGCCAGCCAGGCGCTAATGCCATCATATAAAGGGCGGCAGGACGTGCTAGATCGGCTTTGATCACAGAAAGTAACGGTTCCACAAATAGCAAAAGCGCAAATAAAATAGGCGTCATAAAAACGATGATCCAAAGCGCCATTCTGACGGTTTTGCGGGCATCACGTCGGTCTGACAAGTCTTCACCCAGAGCTTGCGCGACTAATGGCGAGACCGCCATGACCGGACCGCTGCCTATCATCCACAATAGAAAATAGACCACAGACCCTAATCCCGCAGCTGCCAAGGCTTCTGGCCCAATTCGGCCCAGCATGATCGTGTCGACAAAATATATTGAAAATTGAATAAATTGCGCCGCCGCCATTGGCAGGCCCAGCCAAAGAAGCGCTTTGACTTCGCCAAAAAATGTTTCTGGCATTTGGTAGCTTTTTGGCTTTTGAATAATGTCTGTCATTTTAATCTTCAAATTTTAGGGGTGTGCGAAGATTAAAAAAACCTCCGAAAGCGTCTAGCTCTGGAGGCATTTGGGTGATGTCCTTAAGAGCTTATTTGGTCAGGCAGCAGCGAAGTCGCGCCGTTTCCCACATTGATATCGAATAAAAATTATTCATTGAAATTGCTCTCTTTAGGTAAGTGCGCATAATCTTAAGGCGGGTGCACTGTCAATCAAATATTGAATTTACTATCTACCACCCGGCCTTTCAGTATAGTGGCAGCTCGGAATGGGTTGAGATCATTAGATGAAAGTCATCATTGTCGGAGCTGGAATTGGAGGTCTCACAGCCGCGCTGTGTTGTCGTCATTTTGGTCATGACGTCGTCATATTAGAAAAACATCCCAAGATAAGTGAGGTGGGCGCGGGCATTCAAATTTCGCCAAATGCCATGAAAGTTTTTGAGACTTTGGGGCTTGAGCGGATATTTGAAAAACATAGCTTTATGCCGGAACATATCGAAACCCGTGTGGGTCGTACGGGTAAACAGGTTTTTTCTATACCTTTGGGAGATAATGCCGTTCACCGTTGGGGCTCGCCTTATTATCATCTCCACCGGGCTGATCTGATCGACGCTTTAATGGCCGAGGTTAAGCGGACAGATAAAATATCCATCCAGCTCGGCCATAATGTGTCTGGTTATCAGCAAATTGAAGATAAAGTTCACGCTGATCTATCGAACGGTTCAGAAGTAATTGGTGACGCTCTCATTGGGGCGGATGGTATTCACTCCAAAATCCGCGAAAACATGCTCGGCAAAGATCACCCCCGCTTTACAGGTTATGTGGCTTGGCGCGCCGTCGTCCCGATAGGTAAATTGGGCGAGTTGGCACCCGCCCCGACAGCCTGTGCCTGGATGGGTCAAAAGCGGCATTGCGTCACTTACCGTTTGCGGGGTGGGACGCTGGCCAATTTCGTGGGGGTGATAGAGAAAGACGATTGGCAGGGTGAATCTTGGACTGAGCAAGGCCATAAAGACGAGGCCTTATCCGATTTTGCGAGCTGGCATCCAACACTTTTAAAGCTTATTGAGAACGCTGACGAGCTTTACAAATGGGCCTTATTTGATCGTGCGCCTTTGAAACAATGGGTTGAAGGACATGTTGCCCTCATGGGAGATGCCGCCCATCCTATGCTGCCTTTTCGAGCCCAAGGCGCGGCTCAAGCCATAGAGGATAGCTGGGTGCTGGCACGGGAATTGTCAAAGCCTGATATTGCTCACGCCTTGAAATCTTATCAATCTATCCGCTTAGAGCGGGCTTCCAAGTTACAAAAAGCGTCGCGCAATGCCGCCAAAATCTTTCACCGCAAAAACAGGCTTGAACAAAGCCTTTTCCATGGAAGCTTATCTGCGCTCTCTAAGGTCTGGCCTGAAGCCTTGCATCGCACACAGGATTATACCTATGGATATGATGTGACCTCAAAACAGCATTCTGGCCTGAGGGGCTAATCAAGACTCGCATATTGTGATCGACTCATTTAAAGAGCCGCTGGTTGTCTAAGATTCTAAACATATAAGAGTGCAATATGGCTAATGTCGTCGTCGTCGGGTCCCAATGGGGCGATGAAGGAAAAGGCAAGATTGTTGACTGGCTGTCCAGTCGTGCCGATGTCGTTGTTCGCTTTCAAGGCGGGCATAATGCCGGCCATACCCTTGTTGTTGACGGGATCACTTATAAGCTAAGCCTGTTGCCGTCCGGCGTGGTGCGCGGCGGGAAATTATCCGTCATTGGCAATGGGGTGGTGCTTAACCCCTGGGCTTTCTTGGATGAGGTTGAACGCATTGCCGCCCAAGGCGTCGAAGTGACACCTGAAACATTGAAAATTTCCGAGAGCACATCCTTGATTTTACCCATTCACTCCGAGCTTGATGGTATTCGTGAAAACCGCGCTGACGGAATTAAAATAGGCACAACCAAGCGCGGCATTGGCCCGGCCTATGAAGACAAGGTCGCGCGTCGTGCTATTCGCCTTTGTGATCTTGCCGATCCGGATCATCTGATGGAACGGATTAAAAATCTTCTTCACCATCACAATGCTCTTCGCAAAGGTCTTGGCCAACCCGAGACGGACGCCGATGAATTATATAAATCCTTAAGCGAGATCGCCCCGAAAATTCTTCCCTATATGGCCCCGGTTTGGATGCTGCTGGAAGAAGCCCGAGAGGCAGAGAAACGTATCCTGTTTGAAGGCGCCCAAGGTGCGATGCTAGATATTGATCACGGCACCTATCCCTTTGTGACCAGCTCCAACACTATGGCCGGACAGGCCGCTGCAGGCTCTGGACTTGGCCCGGGGCAAGTCGGATATGTGCTCGGTATCACCAAAGCCTATACCACCCGGGTTGGCGAAGGTCCCTTTCCATCTGAGCTGCATGACGAAATCGGGCAACGCCTCGGCGAACGCGGCCATGAGTTTGGCACCGTCACAGGACGCAAACGTCGCTGCGGCTGGTTTGATGCCGTCATGGTCAGACAAGCCATCGTCACCGGCGGCATAAAAGGGATTGCCTTGACCAAACTTGATGTGTTGGACGGCCTTGAAGAAATTAAAGTCTGCACCAGCTATCGTCTTGGCGATATGGCACTGACGCATTTGCCAGCAGGCATTACCAATCAGGCCAATGTTACGCCCGTATATGAATCCATGCCGGGCTGGAGCGGCTCGACCGAAGGCGCGCGCAGCTGGGCTGATCTACCGGCCGAGGCTGTGAAATATGTGCGCCGTGTGGAAGAGCTGATCGGATGTCCTGTCGCCCTTGTCTCAACCTCGCCGGAGCGCGAAGACGTTATCCTGATGCGGGATCCGTTCAAAGGCTGATATGAAGGTTATCAACACACAAGAGCAACTGGACGCGTTTTGCGAGAAGGCCGAAGATAAAGAATTTCTCTGTGTAGATACGGAGTTTATGCGCGAAAGCACATTTTACTCTATTCTCTGTCTTATTCAGGCCGCAACAGATGACGCCGAAGCCATCATTGATCCGCTCGCAGATGGACTTGATCTCGCGCCTTTTATGGCGCTTTTGCATGATCCAAAAATCACCAAAGTCATGCATGCCGCCCGGCAGGATTTGGAAATTTTCTATCAGATGGACGGACAGGTTCCGGCCCCTTTATTTGATAGTCAAATCGCGGCCATGGCTTTGGGCTTTGGCGACTCTGTGGGTTACGGCGCGCTTGTCAAAGGTCGATTGGGGCGCGATCTTGATAAAGGCGCTCGCTTTACCGATTGGTCGCGCCGCCCGCTCTCAGATAAGCAGCTGACATATGCTATGGGGGATGTGACCCATTTACGGGATCTCTATCCTGGCATGGTGGAAGAGCTTAAAGAGCGCTTACGCACAGCATGGGTCGAAGAAGAAATGGCGCATTTGTTATCCCCTGAGCTTTATCAGTCCGATCCGGAAAAAGCCTGGGAACGCCTAAAAATCAGAAACCCGAAACAAGGCTATCTCGCAGCTCTCAAGGCGGCCGCAGCGTGGCGGGAAACCATTGCCAAAGAGAAAAATGTCCCCCGGCGGCGAGTCATTAAGGATGACGCGCTTTATGATATAGCTCAACAAAAACCCCGCGACGCCAAAGCGCTCTCGCGCCTGCGAAGCATTCCCAAGGGCTTTGAAAGGTCATCTCAAGCTGGAGCTTTAATCAAGACACTTAATTATGCGTTGGATAATGCCGATGACTATGCACCTGTTTTGCCCAAGACCCGGCATATGCCGTCCGGCATTGGACCGGCCTCTGATATGTTGCGCACTTTATTATCGCTTAAAGCGGAATATGACGACATCGCCCCTCGACTGATTGCCTCCAGTAAAGAAATTGATCAAATCGCCGCTTTCGGTGACGGGGCAAACGTCCCTGCATTGTCCGGTTGGAGACGCGAGCTATTTGGGGAAGATGCCCTGAAAATGCTCAAGGGGGAATTAGCCTTGCGCCTTGAAGGGCGCAAAGTGGTGATTGAGGAGATTGGGGCTGATTGATTATTTGGGCTGGTCCGTGATCAAGATATGCTTGGGATGATCCGCAACCCGCAAAACCCAAGCGGTAATATTGGGATAGGCTGAGAGATCAAATCCGCCATCGCCGGCCACATGGGTATAGGCATAAAGTGAGATATCAGCGATGCTCGGGCCCGCGCCAACAAACCAGTGATGGGTCGATAAGTGGTCCTCCATGACATCCAAGGCGGCATAACCTTTGGGCATTAAAGCCTCTAGCTGATCAGCCCGGCTTTCCATGGCATACATGCGAATGAAACGGGCGACCGCAATTGAAGGTTCATGCTTATATTGTTCAAAAAACATCCACCTTAAAACCTGTGCCTGATCAAAGGCGTTTTTGGGCCAATAGGGTGTGCCCTCCGCCAAAAAGAAAAGGATCGCATTGCTTTCAGCCAACACCCGGCCATCGGCCAATTCTAGAAGCGGTATCTGTCCCACCGGGTTCTTCGCCTTATATTCCGCCGTTTGCGTATCGCCCGTATGAATATCGATGGGGACATGCTCATAAGACAGGTCCAAATAGGACATTAAAAGCCGGACCTTATAGCTGTTCCCCGATGGCAGATAATCATAGAGCTTCATAATTAGCGCCCATATTTTTTTAAGAAGCCCGCCAGCTCGTCATAAAGCCCGTCCTTATTAGCGTGCTCAGCATAGCCGCCGGCTTGCGCGAGCCACTCACCCGTAGAGGGACGGACTTCGCTTAAGGCCTCATTGAAATGTCGCCCGGATAAAGGCACTAAATCATCAGCGTCCTGACTGTCTTCAATGGCATAATCCAGCGCTGTATCAACGAGACCCACAAGATCCGCTCCGGAAAATCCTGACGTTCGCCCAATGAGCGGACTGATATCGAGACTTGGGTCAACAGGGCGATCTTCCAGCTGATTGTTTAGAATGAATTTGCGCGCCACTTTATCTGGCGGCGGAACAAAAAGCGTTCTGTCAAACCGGCCCGGTCGACGAAACGCCGAATCCAGTGACCAAGGGACATTCGTTGCCCCCAAAATCAGAACCCCTTCATTGTCACTTTCAAACCCGTCCATTTCCGTCAAAAGTGCCGACACAGTCGTGTTGATTTTATGACTGTCGCCGAAATGACGTTTTTGCGCGAGCGCCTCGACCTCGTCAAAAAAGAGAACCACCGGCTTGCGAGCTCGGGCTTGTTCAAAATAGCTGACCACATTTTTTTCAGCCCCGCCTTGCCACTGATCCAAAATATCGGCGGCCTTAATATTCATGAAAGACGCGTTACATTCATGGGCTAAAGCGCGCGCCAGCATAGTCTTGCCACAGCCCGGCGGGCCGTACATCAGCACGCCGCCACCTGCGCGGCGTTTAAATTTGCTAAAAAGTTCTTTTTTCAAAAAGGGATTGATAATCCGGCGGCGCATTTGTCGTTTCACATTTTCAAGGCCCCCCACATCATCAAAGCCAATTTTTGGACCTGCGGTATCTTTGACCATGCGGTGATGCTCAATTTCGTCATTAACGGCTCTAACGGCACCGAAATCAACAACATTAGGAGCGTTCGCCGCGACGGGTCGGGCGATTTTTGGGTCCCAATGATCCCCCATATCAGCTTCGCCAGCTTCACGCAGCAAGGTCGCCACCCGGGATTTAAGCTGATTGTCCTGATAGCCATTAGGGTCAATATCCGTCAGGCCCGTAACAATCATACTGCTGTCAGGCGCCGCCTCGAGCAAGGTTACGAGACCGAGCAAAACCCCGTCTTGCCCCGGGGCATTTAATACGGCTGCGCGCATCTGTTTGATTGTGTCTAACATAACTATCCTGTCTAATAATCCCGTGAAAGCTTAACGCTTTTTTCTTCATCTGAGAAATCATTATCCATCAGATCAAAGCTATAAATCAATGCCAGTCCCCAAATTATATTGGCGACGATTGCGATATTCTTCACGATCTGAAAAATATCGGAACCCAGTAAGGCAAAAGGTGAAATAATCAGCAATTGTAAGGCCCCGCCTAAGGCTATCGCGACCAATAATAAAGGCAACATCAGAAGCAGCCCGGCGCGATCTATGAGCGCCACTTTTAAAAAAATGGCGAATTGCGCTCCCCAGACCAGTGGACACAACGATATTTTGGCCAGAAGATTTAACACCTTAAACCGACTTGCTTTGGCCGGGTTGAGGGGTTTCCCGCGTTTAGCCAGACGCATGGCGCGAAAGGGTTGACCGGTTAGAAAACTAACATCTCCTAATTCCAATAAGGTATCAGGATCATTAGGGTCCTCCTCAAGGTCACGTTCAAGAAAGCGTCGATGGGCAAATATATGGCCCGCTCTTTCATGGGTGAAGCGTTCAAAATAATCCAGCCAACGACGCGACATCATTGCGTCATTACGCGCTCTTTCAATCAAGCGTAAGGTTTTTCGGGGCGACCCAAAATAATGGCTGTGAAGAATATTAGCTTCTTGCAGCAATCTTGGCCTATCCCCAAAACTCTCACGCATGGACATGATTAAGTTTTGCGCCTTGTCTTGCTGAAACGTGCTCCCAAGCAAGATTAGATATTTAATATTGGTGTGAACGCAATTGGGATGCTGTCCCAATCGCCATTCGCAGAGCCGATTCACGCCGCGATAATCCTGCTTATCGAGCAACACGTCAAAGAGACACTCAAAGGCCTCAAAATTGGACGGGTCTTGCCCTAATATTTCTGAACAGATTTCCTGAGCGCGTTTTAAATTGCCCGCACTGGCATAGGCTTTGGCCGTGACGGCCATATTATCCAATACGGACACTAATAATCGCTCTTTAGCGTTACGCGATTATCCCGACCCGATAGCGCCATGCCGATGCGCTGAAAGCCAAACATGAGATAAACAAACCAGATTAGGTTGGTGATAAGGGCCACCCCACCCATGGTTTCCGCCAGTCCCGGGCTAATCCAATTCAGCGGATAAAGAATGAAAATTTGCAAGGTGAAACACATAAATAGAAAAGCTAAGTTGAATGGTATGCGAAACAACCAAAAAAGACGCGTCGTTAGCGTCGCGTTTAACACGACATATAGCTGGGCTCCCCAGAAGAGCGGAATTTGACTGACGATGCTGGCAAATATGATCTCGTTAAAAGCCGGGGCATGTGAGGGATCAAGCGCTTTTCCGCGACGGGCATGGCGAATGGCAGGCCAGAGCCGGCCTGTCAAAACACTGATAACACCGATAGAATATAGCGCATCTTCATCATCGGGATTGTTTTCAAGGGCCTGTTTTAGCAAACGGTAAGAGCGAAAAATATGGCCCGATTCATTGCGGTTATCCTGCTCAAGGTTATCCAGCCATTCCGGCGCAAAATTTCCGCTGATCCTGGCCTGATCTATCAGCTTTCGGGTCTTTCGCTTAGACCCAAAATGATGGGTGTATAAAAGCTCTGCCTGTTGTTTACGAATGGGATAGTGTGCAAACCTATCGTTGAAAGCCGCCCATGTTTTTTTGGCGTCCTTCTTTTGGCCAATAAAACATTGCACCGTAAGATAGGTTAAATTTGTGTCGACACAATTAGCTAGGCGACCCAGTCGCCACTCACATAATGCCCGGGCACGCTTGAGGTCTTTTTGTTCAAGGCGAACATTGATCAGTGTCTCAAAGGCGTCAAAATGATCTTCATTGGCCTCTAGGACTTCACGACATAAATCTTTGGCTCGCGCGAGGTTGCCCGCCCGCAACATGGCATCCGCACTCGCAGCTTTGGCGTCAAGGTTTTGCATGTCTTAGTCGAATAACCCTATGTCACTTCCAAGATCCAAAGGGTCGTCTCCAAATCTATTGAGACCCTTGGTTCCAGGCATGAGCATAAAGATAAAGATGACGAGTGTACCTAAATAAGGAACCAGCCAGATTAACACCCACCAACCAGGTTTATCTTGATCATGAAGACGACGCACAATTAAAGAAAGCGTCGGAATTATGAAAGCAAGAATGAATAAAAGCATTCCACGGAAAACGATAGTGCCGCTCGGAGATAGATTTACGTCAGCCTCCAGGGCAGCCATCACAGCTTCTGGATCCCCTTCGATAACAAACAAGGCTATGATGAAAGGCAGAACAACAAGCCATTGAAACAGGATAACCCACCAGTAAGATGATCTAGGAGAGCGCCCTGTAAAATCAAAATACCTTGAAAAGAAACTTTTTACCGCTCCGATAAACCCCAATCTATTCCCCTCCGAAGCTCTCACTCCAGCTAGCAATATCATCATCTTCAATTTTGGCAAATAAAACATCCGGTGCAGATATAGGATGCCCGTGCGGAATAGCGTCAATCGCATTCGCGACATCTCCAAAACGCCATGTTCGGTTGTCTTCCGGAATATTCATCGCAGTCAGGATTTTTTCCGCCGCGTCTGGAATAATCGGTTGAGCAATAACACCAAACAGAGCCACCAGATTTAACCCTGTTCTTACACCGACAGCCGCTTGATCGACATCAGTTTTATAATGCGTCCAAGGAGCGGCTTGCGTGAGGTATTCATTTCCGGCCGCCCAAATGGCGCGGGTCTCACTCATGGCCTTTCGAAACTCACGGGTTTCGTAATATCCCATCAAGGCGGGAATTCGGGTTTTAAGCTCATCAATGATCCAGGTCTCAGCCTCACCAATCTCTCCGCCGCTTGGAATTTTTCCGTCAAATTTGGAGCCGCAATATTTGGTGATACGATTGACGAAATTTCCGAGCACATTGGCGAGATCACTATTAATCCCCGCTTGAAACTCTTCCCACGTAAAAGCCGCGTCTGTGCTTTCTGGAGAGTTAGCCATTAAATGCCAACGCCAATAATCGGACGGCGCAATATTGAGAGCTTGGTCCATAAAGACCCCGCGATTTTCACTGGTTGAGAACTTACCGCCATACCAAGTCACCCAGTTAAATGCCTTAAGTTGATCGACCAATTTCCACGGCTCGCCGGAGCCTAATATTGTGGTCGGGAAAGAGAGTGTATGAAAGGCGACATTATCTTTGCCCATAAACTGGACATAGGTCACATCATCTGCGCCTTTATCTGTTCGCCACCAGCTTTCCCAATCGCCACCTGTTTTAGCCGCCCAATCTTGCGTCGCGGCGATATATTCAATGGGAGCGTCAAACCAGACATAGAAAACTTTATCCTCAAAGCCTTCGCGGAGATTTCCGTCCATATCCGTGACTTTGATACCCCAGTCGAGATCGCGGGTGATCGCCCGGTCACGTAAGCCTTCATCCAGCCATTTATAGGCAATGGACGTTGCAAGATTAGGCCAGCCCTTCGCCGCATCTACCCACGTTCGTAATTTGGGCGCCATATCGGATTGTTTTAAATACAGATGCGTCGTGTCGCGCACCTCAACATCATGGGACCCGGATACAGCTGAATAGGGATCAATTAGATCGACGGGGTCAAGCAACTTACCACACCCATCACATTGATCCCCGCGCGCTTTCTCAAATCCGCAACTTGGACAGGTGCCTTCAACATAGCGGTCCGGCAAAAACCGGCCGTCTGCATTAGAATAAACCTGCTGCGAGGTCCGCTCTTCCATCAGGCCATTTTTTTCCAAAATCTGCGCAAAATGTTGGGTGAGTTTGTGATTACTCTGCGAGCTCGAACGACCAAAATAGTCATAAGTGAGTTTGAAACTATCCCCCGCGGCTTTTTGTGCCTCATGCATTTGGTCACAATAATTCGCGACCGACATACCGGCTTTTTGCGCCGCTAGCTCCGCGGGCGTCCCGTGTTCATCCGTTGCGCAAATATATAAAACCTCATGCCCCATAAGACGCATGGCGCGCGCATAAACATCGGCAGGCAGCATGGACCCTGCCAGATTGCCGAGATGCTTGACCCCGTTAATATAAGGCAAGGCGGAGGTGATAAGAATGCGTTTTTTGTCTTGAGCCATAGGCCGCTCTTCTAACGGGCCTTTGCCCGGGCGCAAGTCATTGGTGGCTTTTCCGCAGTGTTTTTGTTACCTTCAGCAAATAAAAATAGGGAGAGGAAGAATGCCGAAAATTTTTAATACAAGCTGGCTGGCGGTCATATTGGCGACGCTGGCCTTTTATATGGTTGGCTTTGCGATTTATGGATTTTTATTTCAGGATGCTTGGCTCACCGCAGCTGGCCTAACAGAAGAACAAGCGCAAGCGGTTGCTAACTCAAAGGGCAGCATGATGTTTGTCTGGGGTTTATTGATCACTCTAGCTCAAGCCTTAGGTGTTTTATGGCTCATTGACCGAGTTGGCGCGATCGGTGTTGGACGGTGTCTTGGCACAGTATTCTGGGCCTTCGTGATGCTGGGCGCGCCTTTGCTGGCCTATGCAGTTTTATATCAAGGCTACGGGGATGCTGGCATACTGATCGACTATGCTCATATTCTGATCGGATGGAGTATCATGGCGTTCATCTACGCGATGTTTCGCAGCAAAGACGCCTAGAGCGCCAACCATCCCATCATAACTGCTGCGCTGCTCATTTGGGTCAAACTTATTATCACGCCATTATATACGGCGTGATAACCTATGGCCGGCAGAAGCCCATAACGCATACGAATATAGCTTAAAAACATACCGACGATAAATTGCGGTAATACTAAAATGATAGCCAAAAACCCCATTTTCGTGTCGGAAAAATTACCCATATGGATGCTCGCAAACAGAGCAATGGATCCCCAGTATAAATAGGGAAAGATAATATTGATTGTTCGGGTTTGCGCAGCAATATTCTCGCGATATTGCCATAATCGCCGGAAATGAAACCCAGCACTTAACCCCATAAGTCCAACCACTATGACCACGATAAAATGAGGCTCAGTGAGAGATTGCGACTGAAACACGGCAACGCCCATCAAAAAACAGGGGAGGATTATTAATATGCCATATCGAAATCCTAACCAGGACCGAAATAAAACTTCTTCAATGAGCGGGGCTAGAATAACAGCAGCGTAAAAGAGTGATTTTTTAGACTCTTGTAATTTTTTATAGCCCTCGCTTGGCGCGGGCATCTCTTGTCCCGCTACCATCAAAACCAGTCCCATAATCAGGATTAAAATCGGTAAGAGTAAAAAAGTTAAACCCAGTAATTTACTCAACTCCCAAAGCGCTCTTATAGAAAATGGCGCACGTTGGGAGGTGAAGACGGGTCGGTGAGAATAATTGAGAAAATCCTGAAAGATTGACATGGTCTGCCATATCAAATACGATCAAGCTTCCCAACTAGTTTTAGCTGTGAGAGGTGATAAATTTAGATCAACCCTTCATCAACTCGCGACCAATGAGATAACGGCGAATTTCATTTGTCCCAGCCCCAATATCGTAAAGCTTGGCATCTCTTAAATACCGCTCAACCGGCCACTCTTTTGTATAACCTGCCCCGCCAAGAGCTTGGATAGATTCAAGGGCGACTTGAACAGCATTTTCGGATGCCATTAAAATGGCTCCCGCTGCATCAAATCGTGTCGTGCGATTGGCATCACAAGATTTGGCGACTGCATAAACATAGGCCCGAGACGAACTAAGCGCGACATACATATCCGCTAATTTCCCCTGCATAAGTTGAAAATTGCCTATGGGTTGTCCAAACTGTTTACGCTCACGTACATAAGGTAAGACGACATCTACACAGGCTTGCATAATCCCCAATGACCCACCAGAAATGACAACACGCTCATAATCGAGTCCGCTCATCAAAATAGCCGCCCCTTGCCCGGTTGACCCCATCTGATTTTCAAAAGGAACAAAACAATCTTCAAAAACCAGTTCCCCCGTATAGGATCCCCGCATACCCATTTTGTCAATTTTGCGAGAACATGAAAAACCTTCAAATGTTTTTTCAACCAAGAAAGCCGATAAGCTTTTAGACCCCGGTATGCCGCTCGTATTGGCGTAAATAACGAGGACGTCGGCTATGGGACCATTCGTAATCCAAAATTTGGTTCCGTTTAAGACAAAGCCGCCGTCAACTTCCTTAGCACGCAGGCCCATACTCATAACGTCAGAGCCAGATTCGGCATCTGACATAGCCAGCGCTCCCACATATTCTCCCGAGATTAATTTGGGTAAATATTTGCTCTTTTGCTCTGGCGTTGCCCAACGTCTTATTTGGTTAACACATAAGTTTGAATGGGCGGCGTAAGACAAACCAATCGCAGCAGACGCCCGAGACAGTTCTTCCATGACTATGACATGTTCCAGATAACCAAGTCCGAGACCACCGTCCTCTTCTTCGACGGTTATACCCAGGAGGCCAAGCGCGCCCATAGCCTCCCATATATCACGGGGGCATTCATCTGTTTTATCAAGTTCCGCGGCAAGAGGGGCGATCTGGTCTTGGGCAAATTTTGCCGTTGTTTCCCGGATCATGTCCGCCGTTTCACCCAGTCCAAAATCAAATTCAATCATTGAAAGCTACCTCGCTTTTTAATCTATCAAGCCGCTATGCCAGTCTGGAGCTGTTCGGCAAAATGCGCTGCGATGTCTTCGCCTGCGATCGCGCCCTCGGGATCATACCATACATTAAGCCAATTTAGGGCACCCATAAAGAAAAATAGGTGAAGGCGTGCATTCCCGCCCTTAATCGATCCGTCATTTTGGCCTTTGGTCACAATATCCAAGACCTGTTTTTCGATGGATTGCCGAGCTATTAAAACCTGTCTCTGAGCTTGATCTTCAAGGCTATCAATGTCGGTCAATAATGAGACGCCGGTCTTTGTTAACGTTACCACAAAGTCGCGAAATATTTCAGTGAGTTGAATCAAACCTGTTTTTTCATTCGACGAGTTGGCCTGTAAGATCTCTTCCATCGCCTCATAAGCCATGAGATGAGACTCAAATAAAATCTCTTCTTTGTTTCTGACGTAATAATAAAGCGCAGGCTTTGTAATACCTAAGGACTTAGCAATCGCAACCATGGATGTATTGTGATAGCCGCGCCGGCTAAATGCGGCCGCTGCAGCTAGGATTATAGCCTGCCGTTTCGCCGCATGTTGCTTATCGCGATTAAAGGGTTCTTTGATTGTCAGGCTTACCATTGATCCGCCTATATCGTAAAAATAAATTTGACTCAAGGGTCAATTTTTTATATCTATGAGTCAAATGAGAATTTACCTTTTATGATCCGCTCAAAACTCGACATAAATTCAGACAGCTTCAAAGAAAATGCTGCTCACATGAAAGAGCTTGTCGATGATCTTCAAGCCAAGGTCGCAAAAATTTGCGAAGGCGGATCAGAGCGAGCGAGAAAGAAACATCTGGACCGCGGGAAGCTTCTCCCTCGTGAACGGGTGGAACGCCTTCTTGATCCCGGCACGCCCTTTTTAGAACTGTCGCAATTTGCCGCTTTTGAATGCTATGACGACGATATTCCAGCAGCTGGGCTGATTACAGGCATTGGCCGCGTGTCCGGCCGAGAGGTGATGATCATCTGTAATGACGCGACGGTCAAAGGCGGCACCTATTATCCCATGACCTGTAAGAAACAGGCAAGAGCCCAAGAGATTGCCCGCAAAAACCACCTCCCTTGTATTTACCTCGTGGATAGCGGCGGCGGTAATCTCCCTAATCAGGCTGAGATTTTCCCTGATAAGGAGCATTTTGGGCGAGCCTTTTACAATCAAGCCACGATGAGCGCTGAGGGTATCCCGCAAATAGCGGTTGTTATGGGAAGCTGCACGGCCGGCGGAGCCTACGTGCCGGCTATGGCGGATGAGAGTATCATTGTAAAAAATCAAGGCACGATCTTTCTGGCGGGCCCGCCTTTGGTCAAAGCCGCGACTGGTGAGGATATTGACGCGGAGAGTCTTGGCGGCGGCGCGCTACATGCTCAAACCTCTGGCGTTGTTGATCATCTCGCCGAAGATGATGACCATGCGCTGCAGCTTGCTCGCAATATTGTTGCCACGTTGGGCGATTCTGAAAAGTCTATGATGCCAAAACCTTTCTTGCCGCCTGCCTATGACATTGAGGAAATTAACGGGCTTATCCCGAAAGATGCGCGCCAGCCTTATGATGTGCGCGAGATTATCGCCCGCCTCGTTGATGGATCTAAATTTGACGAATTTAAAAAGCTTTACGGTGAAACATTGGTTTGCGGCTTTGCCTCTATACAGGGTTACCCGATTGGAATTTTGGGTAATAATGGCGTCCTATTTTCAGAAAGCGCTCTAAAAGGCGCCCATTTTGTCGAGCTTTGCGCGCAAAGGAAAATACCGCTTTTATTTTTGCAAAATATCACAGGCTTTATGGTCGGCTCAGCCGCGGAAGCGGGCGGCATCGCCAAAAACGGCGCTAAAATGGTGACAGCCGTTTCCTGCGCCAAAGTCCCTAAATTCACAGTCCTCGTCGGCGGCTCTTATGGGGCAGGTAATTATGGCATGTGCGGGCGGGCCTATGATCCGACACTCATGTTTATGTGGCCTAATTCACGTATTTCAATCATGGGGGGCGAACAGGCGGCCAGTGTGCTGGCCACTGTTAATCGCAATGCATCCAACTGGACGGACGAAGAACGAGAAGCCTTTAAAGCTCCAATCCGGGCGCGGTTTGAAAAAGAAGGTCATCCCTATTTTGCCTCAGCCCGTCTCTGGGATGACGGCATTATTGCCCCCGCAGACACGCGCAACGTGATTGGCTTAGGCCTCGCCATGGCAGCAAATGCACCCGTTCAAGAGACACGCTTTGGCGTATTTAGAATGTAAGGGCGGACGATGGGTGAAATCACTAAAATCCTAATTGCTAATCGCGGTGAAATCGCCTGCCGCGTCATACGCACGGCCCGCAAAATGGGGATTGAGACAGTTGCAGTTTACTCGGATGCGGATAGGCACTCCCCACATGTCAAATTGGCGGATGAAGCCGTGCATATTGGCCCCAGCCCCGCGGCAGAGAGTTATTTGGTGATCAATAAGATCATTGAAGCTTGCAAAACAAGCGGCGCGGATGCCGTTCATCCGGGCTACGGCTTTCTATCAGAAAATCCTGATTTTGTTTGGGCTTGCGAAGACGCTGGGATTACCTTTATTGGTCCCAAGGCGGAGTCCATGAAGGCGATGGGCTTAAAAGATGCCGCGAAAAAGCTTATGGCCGACGCAAGTGTCCCAATCACACCCGGTTATCACGGTGAAAACCAAGACCCGAAGCATTTACAAAGCCAAGCCGATAAAATCGGCTATCCCGTTCTCATTAAGGCCGTGGCTGGCGGTGGTGGCAAGGGGATGCGCAAGGTCGATATGGCGGATGATTTTATCAGCTCGCTTGAAAGCTGCCAGCGAGAAGCCAGCTCTTCTTTTGGTGAAGACCGAGTATTGATTGAAAAATATATCACCTCGCCGCGCCATATCGAAGTTCAGATATTTGGCGATATCTATGGTAATGTCATCCACCTCTTTGAGCGCGATTGCTCTTTGCAAAGACGTCACCAAAAAGTCATCGAGGAAGCGCCAGCCCCGGGCATGACAGAAGATGTGCGCCGCGCCATGACTGATGCCGCTATACAAGCCGCCAAGGCTGTTGACTATGTCGGGGCGGGAACTGTGGAATTTATCGTTGATGGGTCTGGGAAGCTTAATACAGCTGGGTTCTGGTTCATGGAGATGAACACCCGTCTCCAAGTTGAACATCCTGTCACGGAAGAAATTACTGGGCTAGATCTTGTCGAATGGCAAATCAGAGTGGCACGCGGCGAGGCTCTCCCGAAACAGTCGTCAATCTCTATCACGGGTCATGCCATGGAAGCCCGTCTTTATGCCGAAGATCCGCGCGAGGATTTTCTACCCTCCGTCGGCCCGCTTGATATTCTCAACCTGCCGGACAATGCGCGGATTGATACGGGCGTGGAGCAAGGCGGTGAGGTCTCAATCTATTATGACCCCATGATTTCTAAAATCATCGTTCACGCGAAAGACCGAATATCTGCTATTAATAAACTTGAGATGAGCTGTCGTAATGCCCATGTTTTCCCAATCAAGACCAATGCCCGCTTTATGGCGAACTGTCTTGCCAATGCGGAATTCAGAGCAGGTCAAGTCTCGACGCATTTTATCGCGAAACATGCCACGACCTTAATGCAAAGCGATACAAAAAATGATGATATGCCGAGCCTCTCCGCAGCCCTTATAGAGCTAACTTCGCAAGTTACGCCCTTTGATGCAAAAACTGGATGGCGGCTTAATCAACCCTCGCGCAATCACTTTTACCGAGAGCTAGGGGGGCAATCTGTTCGGTTTGACCTTAATCCGCCGCCTTCCAAAATTAGTTCATATCTAGAAAAATATGCTCACCCGCTTGGCGATGTTGTTTTTGTTGATGGGCTGGCTTACCTCATAGATAGTAGCGCTGATAAAGGCGTAGAGGCGGAAAGTGGCAATGCGATTATAGCGCCCATGCCTGGCAAAATTATCTCGGTTAAAGTTAAAGAGGGAGACAGCGTAAAGTCTGGGGACCCTCTTATTGTCATGGAGGCAATGAAAATGGAAATGACGTTAGAGGCACCACGCGATGCGATAGTCTTAGCTTTGCATATTCAAAATGAGGCCTTGGTTGCCGGCAATACGGTACTGATTGAATTTTCAGAAAGTGACACATAATGGCAGGAAAATGGTTTGATGAATTAGACGTCGGGCAAGTTATTCAACATGCCATTCGGCGCACGCTCACTGATGCCGATAATATGCTCTTCACGACCATGACACATAATCCGGCCCGGCTCCATCTAGACGCCGAATATGCCAAAAATGAAACCGAATTTGGAAGACTCTTGATAAATTCAATGTTTACGCTTGGGCTTGTGGTTGGCATTTCAGTCCATGAGACAACATTGGGAACAGCCGTGGCCAACCTCGGAATGGATAACGTCAAATTTCCAAAACCCTTATTTGTTGGTGACACTATCCGCGTTGAGACTGAAATAAAAGCCTTGCGAGATAGCAACTCCCGCCCGACCCAAGGCATTATAACCTTTGAACACCGCGCCTATAATCAACATGGTGAGCTTGTTTGCATTTTTGAACGTATCGGGCTTCAACATAAAAGACCCGTTGCATGATTGTCCTAGCCTGCGAAACTCATTTTGTCTTTGTAATCACGTTACCCTCACTAATAAGTGAAAAAGTAATAATGTTTTTTCTTTGAACCCTTCAATAGAGTTGAACGTCCTAGAGGTATCATCCCATGTGGACACGTCAAGATTGCCGCTTTGGGAAAGTTTAGTTGATATAGGAGAAGGACAATGGCAAAAAACAAGCAAAATAAAGCGAAAAATAAGAGTAAACTAGCCTCTAATTTAGCCGCGGCGGCGGCAATTGGAGCTTTTACTATATCACAAGACGCTTCGGCTCAAACTGATGTCTCAAACCTGGTTAATTTGTCGTCTCTTGACGGTTTAGCCAATGCATCCGTGCAGGCGGATGGGTCATTGTTAGTTGAGCTGGCTAATGGTCAAACGTTTACGATTCCGGCAAATGACTTTGTTTCAGAAAATGGACAATTTTTTGTTGCCCAAGACGTTATTGAAGGTTTGCTTGGTGGCGACGGGGCAAATTTATTGCTTGTAGGTCTCGGAGCCGCTGCTGTGGCCGGGCTTGCTATTGCTCTTTCTGGTGGCAGCGATGATGACAATGAAGAAATGCCAGTAGTGGAGCCTGAACCAGAACCAGAACCAGAACC
>CAZPLJ010000046.1:0-20608 GCA_964587545.1 uncultured Caulobacterales bacterium
AGGGAATTTTTGAAATCAGTTTATAAAACTTATTGGTGGGGCACTTGATGAAGACTAACGTCCGCTTAACGATAAAGAAAAAAACCTGAAAGAACTATCACGTGAACATGCATAAGTCCCACAAGGTTGCAGTCAATAAATGGCAATTCTGGATAGACCGGGGTGGCACGTTTACGGATATCGTTGCTAAAGATACCAGTGGTCTTATCAAAACAAAAAAATACCTGTCTGAGAACCCTGAGGCCTATAAAGACGCTGCTATCCATGCAATTCGTGAATTCTTAGAACTGGAAACTGATGAGGTTATCCCAAGAAACGTAATAAGTTGCGTGAAGATGGGCACGACTGTCGCCACCAATGCCCTACTCGAGCGCAAAGGAGAACAAACAGCACTGATAATTACACGGGGTATGAAGGACATATTGGAAATCGGATATCAGGCTCGACCTGAGACCTTCGCCTTAGAAGTCATAAAACCAACGCTTTTATACGATGACGTATTTGAAGTTGAAGAACGTATTCTCGCTAACGGAGACATAGAGGTTGCGCTCAACGCAGACGACGCGCGCAAATTGCTAGAGACGGTTAGGCAAAAAGGATATGAGTCGATTGCGATTGTTCTCATGCATGGATTTAAGTTTCCAAGACACGAAAAGACTCTGGCTAAAATTGCTTATGATATTGGATTTAAACAGATATCAGTCAGTCACAATGTTAGTCCTTTGGTCAAAATCGTATCTCGGGGGCAAACAACGATCGTTGACGCTTACCTAACCCCTATTCTTAAACGCTATGTCGATCAGGTTTCCGGTGCTCTTGGCATCGATAAACCCGGTGAGCTTCTATTTATGCAATCCTCAGGCGGACTAATTGACGCCAACAGTTTCCGAGGGCGAGATGCCATTCTTTCAGGCCCAGCGGGCGGTATTGTTGGTGCTGTATATACAGCCAGGTTAGCTGGCTTTGATAAACTAATAGCCTTCGACATGGGAGGCACATCAACTGACGTGTCACATTATGCAGGTGAGTATGAGAAAGCTTATGAAACGGAAGTAGCAGGCGTCCAAATGCGTATCCCGATGATGCATATTAACACCGTTGCTGCCGGTGGAGGTTCCATCCTAAAATATGAGGACGGTCGCTTTCAAGTAGGACCAGAGTCGGCAGGAGCTCAACCTGGGCCCCTTGCCTATCGGAAAAATGGCCATCTTGCTGTAACCGATATTAATGTAGTTCTCGGTAAAATTCAGCCCGATTTCTTTCCGCATATTTTTGGCCCCAACCAAGACCAGCCTATAGATACAGACGCTTCAAAAGCTGAATTTCAAAAAATAGCCAATCAAGTTGGAGATAACCGTAGCGCAGAAGATGTTGCTGAAGGTTTTCTTGATATTGCAAACGAACATATGGCGCAGGCGATCAAAAAGATTTCCCTAGCCCGTGGGTATGATCTTAAAGATTATGTCCTTAACTGCTTTGGAGGAGCTGGTGGCCAGCACGCATGTCTTGTTGCCGAAAAACTCGGTATCAAGACTATTTTATTGCATCCCATGTCGGGTGTTTTATCCGCCTATGGTATGGGTTTGGCTGATATTCGGCAGGAAAAGCAGGCAACCTTTGAAAAACCGCTAACTGCGAAAAATATGAATGAACTTAAAGCCCTCGTCTCGACCTTGGAACAGGAAACACACCAAGCAATGGAAAAACAGGGAGTGTCTGCCAGCGAGCTAAATGACGAATATTTTGTTTTCATTCGGTATAAGGGAACGGATACGAGCCTTCGCGTTACCCTTAACGATCATATGAATATGCAAAAGGACTTCGAAGCGCTTCACAAGAAACAATTCGGATTTGTTTCTCCGGAACGCCAACTAATCGTTGGCACAGTCGTCGTTGAGTCCTTTGGAGGTCGATATGAACAAACTGAGAATGCCGATAGCGAAATTGCTAAAGATTGCCCTGTCAGCGAAAAAACCATCCAAACCTATATTAATGGAGAATGGCGACCTACTCCGATCTACAAAGTCGAGAATTTAAAATATGGGCATTCTCTAATTGGTCCAGCCATCATAAGTGAACCAACAGGAACAATCATGATTGAACGGGACTGGAGCGCGCATTTAAATGCTTTCAAGCATATCATATTGGAACATTCAGAAGTTCAGAGAAATAGCGTAGTTTCGTTAGAGACTGAGGCGTGCGACCCCGTTCAGCTTGAGATATTTAACAATCTTTTCATGACGGTGGCAGAACAAATGGGACTTGTTCTGCAGAAAACATCTCAGTCAGTGAACGTAAAAGAGCGACTAGACTTCTCCTGCGCACTATTTGATCAAGAGGGTAATTTGGTCTCAAATGCTCCGCATCTTCCGGTCCATCTGGGATCTATGGATACAACCGTGCAAGTTCTAATTAACAATGATAACACAATTAATCCTGGCGATGTGTTCGTGCTAAATAATCCGTATAACGGGGGCTCTCACCTGCCCGATATAACCGTAGTATCTCCTGTGTTTGATGAAGCTTCGGACAATATCATATTTTATGTAGCTAGCCGGGCTCATCATGAGGATGTAGGCGGAATTGATCCCGGTTCAATGTCTCCTAGAGGCAAGACTATACATGAAGAAGGTGTTATTCTGGACGGAGTAAAGCTTGTAGAAAAAGGTGTGTTTCAATCTGATCGGATCAGGAAGTTACTTTGCAAAGGTAAATACCCTGCCCGTAATCCCGAACAAAACATTGCCGATATGATGGCTCAAGCCGCCGCCAATAATTCCGGGGCCATCGAATTAAAAAAATTAATAGCTAAATACGGTTTGAAGACGGTGCGTAGCTATATGAAGCATATTCAAGATGCGGCTGAGTTGGCCGTCAGGAATGCAATCACGAAGCTGAAAGACTCTCACATTGAATATGAAGTCGATTCTGGCGCCAAAATAGTTCTGAACGTTTCGGTCGATAAAGCTTCTAAGTCGGCTATCTTAGATTTTACAGGCACAAGTGAACAGCAACCTACGAATTTTAATGCACCAGGCGCGATAACGCGAGCGGCGGTTCTCTACGTGTTTAGATGTCTTGTTGACAAAAACATTCCATTAAATGCGGGATGCATGACCCCCCTAAAAATTATAGTGCCAAGTGGATCTATGCTAAACCCTAAGTTTCCAGCCGCCGTTGTCGCTGGCAATGTCGAAACCAGTCAGGCTGTGACAAATGCGCTATTTGTAGCGTTAAACGTATTAGGCACCAGCCAAGGCACTATGAATAATCTAACTTTCGGAAATGATAATTATCAATATTACGAGACGATATGTTCGGGAGCTCCTGCCGGACCGGGGTTTGACGGTGCGGCCGCCGTACATACGCATATGACCAACACACGAATGACGGATCCTGAAATATTGGAGCAACAATACCCGGTTGTCTTGGAGAGTTTTTATATAGATCGGAACACGGGTGGAAACGGAAAATGGACGGCTGGAGATGGCATTACGAGAACCATTCGTTTCGAGGAAGATATGACCTGTTCAATCTTGTCAGATCATCGGCGTATACCCCCTATGGGGATCAATGGCGGTAAAAATGGTCGCGTCGGAAAAAACTGGATTACCCGTAAATCTGGTGAGATATTTGATCTTGGGGGATGTGGGCAGTCTGAGGTCCAGCCGGGCGATAAGGTGACGATACAATCACCCACAGGCGGTGGATTTGGAACCGCGGATAATTAATCTTTTTGCACGATTTGGATTACGCCAGATAAACCGGCATGGTTTTGCCACAATCAAATTATATTGCCTTAAACTCTCCTTAATGATGTCAAAGCTTCGGCAGATTACGCACGCAACACAGCATGGTCACTTAACTTATGGGGAGAACCATGCGCCACACAACCTCTCATATCGCCTGCGGTTTATTACTTACGGCGTGCTTTTACGCACCAGCACTAGCCACGCCAACGACTACAAAACCTACGATATCCGAAAACCCGATCAGTAAAAATGATGTCCAGAGCGGGTCTCTCCTATTTAAGTCAGAGACGCCAGGACGCTATCACACAGCGCCTATGATCGACACCGATGTCTCGATGAACATTTCTGGCCCCGTCATCCGCACGACATTGTCCCAGACATTCAAGAATACGACAGATGAGTGGGTTGAAGGCATATATGTTTTCCCTCTGCCAGAGAATGCGGCTGTTGACCGCCTAAAAATTGTTGTTGGGAATCGCTTGATCGAAGGAAAAATTAAAGAAAAACAAGAGGCTAAACGCATTTATGAAACCGCTAAAGCTCACGGCAAAAAAGCTGGTCTAGTTGAGCAAGAGCGACCGAATATGTTCACAACGTCTGTGGCTAATATCGGCCCGCATGAAACAGTCGCTATTCAAATAGAATATCAGGACAAGGCCGACATCCGTCAGGGAGAGGCTTCACTTATATTTCCGATGGTTGTGGGTCCCCGATATTCTCCTCCACCTGTGACCGTTCAGGTCTCAAGTGCCTCTGGAAGACCCCTGCCCGTCATCCTTGATCCTGTTTTAGATCGGAACAGGATTAGCCCGCCGGTAATGGACCCACGGGATGAACCTGTTGAATATTTGCGTTTACCCGTGTCTATTTCCATCAATCTCGACGCAGGGTTTGATCTTGATAAGATAGACAGTCCTTATCATGCCATTAGAATAAATAAATCTGACGCAGATAGCGCAAAGATCACCCTAAAAGACGGACAGGTCCCCGCCAACCGTGATTTTAAGTTGACGTGGAATGCTACCCCAAATGCCAAGGCTAAGCCGACCATATTCCGTCAGGATATTGGTAATCACAGCTATCTTTTATCAATGGTCATGCCGCCAAAAATAGAAACATCGGAAATTGAGAACCACGCGCGTGAAAACCTGTTCATCATAGACACGTCTGGATCTATGGGAGGAACATCGATTATACAGGCCAGAAAAGCCCTCCTCCTGGGATTGGATAAGCTTGAACCACAAGACAGCTTTAACATTACTCGGTTTTCCACAGATCATTCATCGCTTTTTAGCGAACCCCAGCCGGCCACGGACAAAAACATAATGAAAGCAATTAATTATGTTAAAAACCTACAAGCGGATGGTGGTACGAATATGCATCCTGCTCTTCAGCATGTGCTCAATATGCCAACAGATAAATCGAAACTTAGGCAAGTCGTATTCATTACAGATGGATCTATAGGTAATGAAAAACAGCTCTTTGCTCTGATAAAAGACAAGCTTGATACAGCTCGCCTTTTTCCCGTGGGCATTGGAAGTGCGCCAAATCGGTATTTTATGTCCCGGGCTGCGAAGTTTGGCAGAGGAACGTCCGTGACGATCGGAGATATAAGTGAAGTTCAGGAACAAATGGGGACGTTATTCACGTCACTCGATAACCCGGTGATCACAAATCTAGATATTTCTCTGTTAAAGTCCGGAGAGAGCTTTCCCTCCAAGCTACCGGATTTATATGACGGCGAACCTCTAATAAGCCTTTCAAAAGTTGAGACGGTCCCCCTAAATGATATTACTCTTAGCGGAGAAACCGCGAGCAGCCCCTGGATCAAGACCGTCTCTCTATCCGATACTGTCACAGCGACAGGATTAGATGTATTATGGGCACGGCGGAAAATTCAAGATCTTGAGGACAATAGATTTGACCGTAATACCGCCCATACAATTGATGCAGAGATCCTAAAAACGGCTCTTGATCATCATATCGTCTCACGTTTGACATCGCTGGTAGCGGTTGATGTAACGCCGTCTCGCGATATCAAGGATCCGCTCTACAAAGCGAATGTACCGACCATGCTGCCAGAGGGATGGGATTTTGCAAAGCTTGCTATGAATAGCGCCGCGCAAAGCCGAGTTAGTCCAGCCCCGCAACCTGTCAGACGTTTGGACGCGCCTCTGCACGTACCCATGCCACGCACAGCCAGTCCACATGTCTTTTTACTTATTCTAGGTGTATTCATGATGGGGCTGTCTCGTCTCTTCCGTAGAAAGTCAAATTCTTGCGCTGGATAAATTTAATTATAATGGTGATCGGCTTGGCCTTTTTTGGCCAAGGCCTCTATATGAGCGCCAAGGCACAGCTGGCCTATCTATTACTGGACCTAGCTTGGGAAAAGACCCTAAATAGCGGAGATATTCAAAACCCGTGGCCCTGGATGGATGCTCATCCCGTCGCTAAAATTTCTTTTCCGTCACAAGATAAAAGCTTTGTGGTTTTAAATAGCGATAGTGGACAAGCACTTGCCTTTGGCCCGGGACTAATTGCTGGCTTGGAAAAAGATCATGGAACGATCGGGATTGCCGCCCACAAAAATACGCATTTTGGACATCTCGACAGGTTACGCATTGATGACGTCATCACTCTGGACACACAAGAAGGCCAAAAAGCGTTTAAAGTCACCGAAATGCAAGTTATGGATAGCCGGGTATCGGGGCTCCCCATTTGGCAAACAAATGGCTCCCATAATCTTTTACTCGTGACCTGTTATCCGTTTGATCAGCTTAGCTTCAACGGGCCCCTGCGCTATGTTGTAAGGGCGGAACCGATAAAAATAAAGAGATTGTTAACCACAAAATCTAACCCAACCTAAACGTGTTTTAGATATTAGCGATCTAAATAAAGTTCACGCATAGATCTTTTCGGGTGCTTCGGCGCCCGTTTTTTGTTTAGTGCCATAAACCTGTCAAAATATGCCAACGCGGGCGTCTAACAACCACATATTCAGGCGGCGGATTAACGACACGGGTTGGAATTTCAACCGGCATCGGTAACACGTCGGCGCCTTCCATAGCCATAAGGCGCTCTATACGTTCCTCTGTGGGCGGATGGGTTCTTAGCATAGCAGGGTTGTTTTCTTTTCGACCTGGCATAAGAACTTTTTTGAGAAGGCCACGGTGGCTTTGATCTACTTTACGTAGGGCGCTGGCGAGCCCAGACGGGTCACCCGTGATTTGCGCCGCTCCAAAATCAGCTTCATATTCGCGTGACCGTGAGAGAGCCAATTGTAATAAGGTACTAGCGACCGGTGCTAAGACGAGTATCATTATAGCAGGCAACGGGAGAAGAGATGCGCCTCCAAACAACATTAAGGCCAGACTTATCCAGAGCATGATCTGACCGACTTGGCCCATACTATTTGTAAGCCTTGAAAACACATCGGCGAGACTCATAACCCAGACATCACGATGTTTGATATGGGAAAGTTCATGTGCAAGAACGCCGGCTATTTCACGGTTGTTAAGTTGCTGTAATAGGCCATGCGTGACGGCGACGACGGTTTGATCTCCCCTACCCGTAGCAAAGGCGTTGAGCATTTTAGATGGAACATAATAAAGTTGGGGTTTATGCTCCAAATTGGCTCTATCAACGAGCCGGTCAAAGAGTTTCTGAAGCTGCGGCAGGTCGCGCGGGCCGAAGGCTTTCGCTTTATACATCTTCAACACCACTTTTGGTGAGGCTCGACCCACAGCGCTAATTAGAAATAACGAAACCAGCACAGAAAGAACAATGCCTAACGGCCCCCAAATCGCGAAACCTGTCAGTCCAAGCAGGGCAAACATGGCAAATATAATTAGAACGGATTGCCCACGGTTGGAGCGTTCATGCTCTCTGGGTTCAGGATCTTTGTAAAATGTTGGTTGGGTCATAAGGCATTATTACGGCCTAACCAACCTAGTTGGCAATATGCAGAGGCATATCACTCCCACTCAATTGTCCCGGGAGGTTTGGACGTAACGTCATAGACAACCCTATTTATACCACGACATTCATTGATAATGCGCGTTGCTGTTTCAGACAAAAATTCATGAGAATAAGGATAATAGTCGGCCGTCATGCCATCCGTTGACGTCACAGCTCTAAGCGCCAAAACATTTTCGTAAGTGCGCCCATCCCCCATAACACCGACGGTTTGAACCGGTAGAATAACGGCAAAGGCCTGCCATATCTCACTATACAGCCCATGCTTTCGAATTTGATCGAGGTATATTGCATCAGCTTCCCGCAATATATCTAAGCGGTCCTTGGTGATTACGCCCGGACAACGAATAGCGAGGCCGGGCCCAGGGAAAGGATGGCGTTCTACAAAATCCTTATGTAAATCAAGCTCTTGCCCAAGTTTTCTAACTTCATCTTTGAAAAGCTCTCGTAATGGCTCCACCAATTCCATATCCATTCGCTCTGGTAAGCCGCCAACATTATGATGGGATTTAATCGTGACCGATGGACCGCCGTCAAATGAGACGCTTTCAATCACGTCAGGGTAAAGCGTGCCTTGAGCTAGAAACTTGGCGCCGCCGACTTTTTTGGCTTCTCGTTCAAAGATATCAATGAAAGTTCCGCCAATGATTTTGCGCTTTTTCTCCGGATCGCTAACTCCATCAAGTAGAGTGAGGAATTGGTCTTCGGCATCAACATGTATTAGATTGATTTTGTAATGCTCTTGAAAAAGAGAGACGACCTGCTCGCTCTCACCTTTTCGCATCATGCCTGTATCCACATATACACACGTCAGTTGGTCTCCGATAGCTTGATGGATCAGGACCGCTGCAACTGCGCTATCAACGCCGCCTGATAATCCGCAAATGACATTATCACTACCAACTTGAGCTTTGATTGAGGCAATAGCCTCGTCTCTAAATGACGCCATCGTCCAATCACCCGAAAATCCTGCGATCTTATGGGTGAAGTTGCGCAACATCTTGGCGCCATTAACCGTGTGAATCACTTCTGGATGGAACTGAACGCCAAAAATATTACGATCTTTATTTTGTATAGCGGCATATGGAGCGTTCGGACTTTCTGCAATAACTTCAAAGCCTTGCGGCAACTTATTTACGCGATCTCCATGAGACATCCAAACACGTTCGGTTTTTGACAATCCTTCAAAAAGCGGGCTATTTGCCACAATATCAATATCTGCTCTGCCAAACTCACGTTCATCTGAGCTTTCAATGGAGCCTCCCAGCTGATCACAGATAAGTTGCTCCCCGTAACAAATCCCCAATATAGGCACGCCGAGATCATATATAGCCATATCAGCGCGCGGACTTTTGGCACCTGTCAAACTGCTAGGTCCACCTGAGAGAACGACGGCTTTTGGATTATATGCTTTGAGAAAAGCCGCGTCGACTTTGTTGAAAGGATGAATTTCGCTATAAACTCCGCTTTCTCTAACGCGACGCGCGATAAGCTTTGTGACCTGAGAACCAAAATCCACAATCAAGAGCTGTTCATGGGCTGTCATATTAGGAACCTTTTTCCATCACGGCAAAGAAGAAGCCGTCCGTTTGTGTTGATGCGGGCGTTAAAGTCAAGGAGCATCCATCCGTTGACCAAGGTTTTAGTCCATTCGTGCCAAATATTTCTTCCCAAACTTCACCGGCAGACAATAAATTAAAATTATCATTATCTTCGAGAAAAGCATAAATTTGAGCTTCATTTTCTTCGGCCAGCATTGAGCAGGTAATGTAAAAGAGATATCCGCCCGGACGAACAAAGTCTTTGGCTTGAGATAAAACAGTTTGCTGTTCCTTAAACCGCTTTCCCAAAGCGTCCTGAGACAAGCGCCATTTTGCATCCGGTTTTCGACGCCATGTCCCAACGCCTGAGCATGGCGCGTCTACGACGACACGATCTATGGTGTTTTTCAAATGATTGAGATTTTCATGAGGGGGTTGAATGACGTTGATATCAGCCCCTGCCCTTTGTGCGCGTTGATAAAGCGGAGCTAGACGACGTTTATCTATATCAAAGGCGTAAATGCCCCCCTCGCCTTTTATCTGACCGGCCAAAGCCAATGATTTCCCGCCGCCGCCGGCACATAAATCAAGGATAGTATCCGTTGGTTTGGCGTTGATTAAAAGAGAGACGATTTGCGACCCTTCATCTTGAATATCAACACCGCCCGTTTGGTATATCTCTTCGATTTGAATATTGGGCAGTCTCGCCTCAGGTCCATCTGCTGAAAGCCTTAGACCTATAGGTGATAGATTGCAGGATATTGGCTGATGCACACTCAACGTCTTTATAGCGGATTCAACATCTGTCTTGAGCAGATTAACCCGCAAATCCAAAGGCGCTCGCTTTGCTAGAGCCTGCCCTTCAATTATAGCTTCTTCATCAAAGTTATTTGAAAAGGCTGGCCACAACCATTCTGGCACATCTGCCTTCACCCAATCCGGAGCACTGTCCAGCGATATGGACCCGGCCACGAGTTTTCGTTCATTTGATGAAAGATCGCTCGGTGCGTGCTTGTCGTCTTTAAACGCTTTTATCAGATCATAGCTATATACCAGACTGGCTTGGCCTAATATAAGGCTACGGGGACTATCATCATTCATTTGCCAACCTAATGACAAACGTTTACGCAGCGCGTCATGGACGTAATTGCCGATAGCCGAGCGATCTTTTGAGCCCGCGAAACGATGAGATTTACCCCAATCCCGCAAGGCCATATTAACAGGCGTGCGGCGGGTTAAAACATCATCTAGGACTTCTATGGCAGCTTGAAGACGTCCTCCGAGCTTCATCGACCCGGCATACTATAGTTAGGAGCTTCACGAGCAATCGCTACGTCGTGGACATGGCTTTCGCGCAATCCTGCATTGGTGATGCGAACAAATTTGGCTCTCTTGTGCATATCAGGAATGGTTTTAGAGCCTGTGTAACCCATGGAGGCTCGCACTCCGCCTATAAGCTGGTGAAGGATTGGCGAAACAGGCCCTTTAAACGCCACGCGTCCTTCAATGCCTTCGGGTACAAGCTTCATGCTGTCATTGACTTCTTTTTGGAAATATCGATCAGCGGACCCTCTCGCCATAGCGGATACTGAGCCCATACCCCGATAAGATTTATAAGACCGACCTTGAAAGAGGAACACTTCACCCGGAGCTTCTTCTGTGCCGGCCAATAGAGACCCGACCATGCAACTCTCTGCCCCCGCGGCCAGTGCTTTCGCCATGTCCCCAGAATATTTGATGCCGCCATCCGCAATCACGGGTATGCCTTTTTTAGTAGCGGCTTTGCAGACATCCATAATCGCTGTGAGCTGAGGCACACCGACACCGGCCACGATACGTGTCGTGCATATTGAACCCGGACCAATCCCGACTTTTAAGGCGTCGGCACCGGCCTTTATAAGGTCAATCGCCGCCTCTTCGGTTGCGATATTGCCGGCTATGATTTGAGTGTTCGGAAAATCGGACTTAATCCTTTTAACCTGCTGAATGACACTCATGGAATGGCCATGCGCTGTATCTATGACGACCGTATCAACCCCAGCATTGATGAGAGCAACAGCTCTATGATACCCGTCATCTCCGACAGTTGAGGCTGCCGCGACCCGAAGACGGCCTTGGCTGTCCTTACAGGCATTAGGGTGGCTTTCAGCTTTTTCCATATCCTTAACGGTGATGAGGCCCACACAACGGAAATCATCATCCACAACCAATAAACGCTCGATGCGATGCTTGTGAAGCAATGCCCTTGCTTCTTTCTCGCTGGCGCCCTCTTTCACTGTCACCAGTTCTTTCGTCATTAATTCACTGACTTGCTCATTGGGGTTGGACGCAAATCTCACATCACGATTAGTGACTATACCAACTAATTTTCCATCTTGTTCAACGACCGGAATGCCAGAAATATTATAGGTATCCGCCAATGCTCTAAGCTCTGCCAGAGTAGCTGTGGGATGTATTGTGACGGGATTAACCACCATACCGCTTTCAAAACGTTTAACTTTGCGAACTTCCTCAGCCTGCTCCTCAATCGTGAGATTGCGGTGAATAACGCCTATACCGCCCGTCTGTGCCATAGCGATTGCGAGGCGCGCCTCAGTCACCGTATCCATAGCCGCAGAGATAAGCGGTACATTAATAGTTATGTCTTTTGTTAGGCGAGTTTTTAAGTCAGCCTGTGCTGGCATAATTTCGGACGCGCGGGGTTGCAAAAGCACGTCATCGAAGGTTAGCCCTTCTCGAATCTCCATTGGAGTCTCCTACTTTTGCAAGCGGCAGCTATCAGGAAACTTGTCATGGTGCAAAGGGATTATGCGGGTTTTCCCTTAAAACCTTTGGCGACAAGATACATTTCGGGGCTACCAGCTCGAGATGATTTCGGTTTTGCGTGACGGACACTCTCAAAATTGGCTTTTAATCGATCCAGGAGTGTTTTTTCGGCTCCGCCTTGAAAGACTTTGGTCACGAAATGCCCCTCGGGTTTGAGCGTCTGCATGGCAAATTCTGCGGCGGCTTCCACAAGGGCAACAGTTTTTAAGTGATCTGTGCGCCGATGTCCCGTCGTATTGGCCGCAAGATCAGACAAAACCACATCAGGCGCTTTTCCCAACTTACTTATGAGTAAATCAGGTGCCGCGTCATTCATGAAATCCATTTCAATAAGATCCGCGCCAGCTACAACCTCGACCGGTAATAGATCAATACCGACCACACGTTTTGCGCCGCGCTTTAAAGCGATTTGCACCCACCCCCCGGGCGCACATCCAAGATCAATGACAAGGGCGTCCTTCTTTATCAAACTAAACTTGTCATCCAGTTCGATCAATTTAAACGCAGCTCGAGATCTATACCCTTTTATTTGAGCTTCCCTGACATAAGGGTCATTAATTTGCCGCTCAATCCAAAGCTTGGATGATAGTTTACGTCCCCTTGCTGTTTTGACCTTATGGGTCATCATGCGGGTCGCGTTTTTTTTATCAGATTTGGGCGTCTTTCGGCCTCTTTTAGGTGCGCTCGGTTTGCTTCCTGACATTCGGCGGGGCTTATCTGTCATTTGCCCTCACTACCGTTTGAGTTAAATTGTCGGTTCTGTTTCATTAGACCCATGAGGATGCCTTCACGCAGCCCTCTATCTGCGATACTTAAATTTTCACAGGGCCACATTTCACATATGACATCGGTGATCGCACACCCTGCTACGAGCAATCTCGCGCGATCATCGCCAATACACGGCTCATTGGCTCTTTCTTCTTGTGATTTTGAGGCCATATCTCGAGCTATTCTCACGGCATCTGCAGAGGGCATCAAGCTCCCATCAACTCTGTCTCGCTGATAATGTGGTAACCCAAGGTAAATGCCTGTGAGAGATGTCATTGTTCCGGAGGTGCCAATAATATGCCCGTTACCCGCTTTGAAAGTCTTAGTGAAACGTGTTTCACAACCGGAGTCGGTAATGGCCTGCCTCACCCGGTTTTTCATTTCCTCATACCATTCGGCTCTATCATCATGCTCCGGAACCAATTCTGAAAGTGTGACCACCCCTAAAGGCAGTGACGCCCACGCACTAATAGGCGGACGATGAATACGGACTTTTTCTCCCTGATTTTTTAGACGCCTAATGTCTAGCCAACTTATTTCCGTAGATCCGCCTCCAATATCAACAACAAGCGCGACATCTTTATTATTATCAACAAGATTAAGCACGCCCATCACAGCCAGCCTCGCTTCGACACGCGCAGAAATAATATCAAGCTTTAGCCCGGTTTCTTGTTTCACCCGTTCAACGAATTCTTTCCCGTTTTCTGCTTTCCGACACGCTTCCGTTGCGACACAGCGCCAGCGTTTCACTTTCCTTGCCTGCATTTTTTTTGAACAGACGGTTAGCGCTTCAACAGCCGCATCCATGCTCTTGTCGGAAAGGCGCCCTGTACTCGACAGGCCTGTACCTAACCTGACGACACGCGAATAGGAGTCGAGCACGCGAAAACTCTCATTGGCACTATTGGGGCGCGCGATAAGTAACCGGCAGTTATTTGTCCCTAGGTCCAAGGCCGCAAACGTTTTGAGCCTCGATCTTCGCGACCGACGTTTCCCTGCTAGATTACCCGTATGACCCGTATTACTGGTCGTATCAGGCGCGCCGGACAAATTATCATCCGGCATATCAGTCTCTTTAGTTTACGAGGTCGCGCACAATGCGCGCCGCTTCGTTCTTCTCGTTCAGGATAACAATAAGTTTGACGAATACAATACTAATGTATGTCCACATGGTCGAAATATTGCGACCAATCCGGTTCGGGCTCTAAAGCCTCCATGGCTTCATGTTGAGACAGGAAAACTTTGCCCGTTAGTTCTGCAAAAAAGTTTGATTTTTTCAATCGTTCCTTCACATGTGTATGAAGTTCCGAGAAATGAAGCTTCACATCTGCGCTTTTTAATCGCTTGTTGATTTCTAGAAGACTTTGTTTGGCACTTGCATCTATGTGATTGACGGCCGGACACATCAATATCAGGTCCGTCATCTCTGGGCTCTCAGCCACAATCCGGGCAATTTTATCCTCTAAATATCTAGCATTCGCGTAATATAGACTTTCATCTATCCGAAGCGTTTTAACGATTTCATTTGTCTCGACGTTAAATCGTTTAACATCGCGATAATGTTCCGTTCCCGGAAACCTACCCACAAGCGCCATATGGGGCCGCAACGTATTTCTTATGTGTAAGGCCATAGCGAGAACCACGCCAGCAAGCACACCCCATTGCACGCCCAATGTAAGCACGGCGAAAAATGTTAGTATAGCGGTTATCCCGTCGGCCCGGTTATAGCGCCAAGTCTCCCAAAGCGCTTTGAAGTCGATCAAGGAAAAACAGGCAGCGATAATCATCGCTGCGAGAGTAGCCAGTGGAAGCGCGGTCAACACAGGGGTGAAGAACAATGCCGTTAGTGCCATTAATATGGCGGTTAATATACCTGCCATCGGCGTTTTGGCGCCTGCAGCAAAGTTCACGGCCGAGCGTGAAAAACTTCCGTTAACAGGATAACCCGCAGATAATCCGGCCATAAAATTAGAAGCCCCTAGCCCCAATAATTCTTTATTGGCGTCGATGCGAGTCCGCGTTCTGGCAGAAAAAGACTGCGCAATACTCATCGAGTCAACAAAGGCAACGAGTGCGATCACAGCGGCGAATACCCATAATTGTTGATAATGTTGCCAGTCCATGACGGGAGCTGATAAGCTCGGCAGGCCTTCAGGTATTTTCCCGACAACGCGCAGGCCATGTCTATCCGCAAGGCCAAGAAACTGAGTGACTAAAATGGAAATGATTACGGCAATAATTGGGGTCACTCTGCTGATAGTTTTCGCTCGGCGCGCCTTTATACCTAATTTAACGAGGCCGTAAGCTAGGTATCGGCGGGTCAAAACGAGAAAAGCAATGGTTGCGCCGCCTATAATAACGGCTGTCCAATTTGGAGTATCGATATTTTTAAGTAATGAACGGCCGAGTTCAAAGGATGTGCTTCCTGTCGCTTCAACGCCAAAAATGTGTTTAAGCTGCGACATGATTATAAGTATCGCACTCCCGCTAATGTAAGCCGAAACAACGGGACGAGAAACAAAATTCATTATGAAGCCGGCCTTCAGTAAGCCGAAGAATATCAAAATAACACCTGTCATGATGGCTAATGCCGCAGCGCTTAGTAAACGTAATTCCTCAGGCATAGAGGCGATGCTAACGGCGGTTAGGAGTGATATGATAGCCGTTGGTCCAACAGCCATTAATCGGGAAGACCCAAAAAGCGCATAAGCTATAAGAGGTAAGATTGAGGCGTAAATCCCAACCTGAGGCGGAAGTCCGGCCAAGATCGCGTAGGCTAAAGCTTGCGGCACTAGCAAGATAGTCACGATAATGGATGCGAGGAAGTCTTGGGTAAATGTTTGCCCAGAATAATCCTTCATCCACTCCCATTGAGCATGAAATGGATTGGTTTTAGCTTTTGTATGGGCTTGAGCCATAGTCCCGTCTGTCAGGATTCCTTACTCTGTTCAAGATAACCCAATAACATAGACCTGAGTTGCGCCGTCTGGAAACCTTGTGCCGACGTAATTTCAATAACCTCATCCACGCCGAGGCGTTCAGCATTGGCAAAACACCAAAGCGCCGCTGATCTGGGGCCACTATTACAAAAAGCGAGAATAGGTTTAGGCAGAGTTTCGTAAGCCATTTTAGAATGATCTAGCAATTCCATGGAAATATTGCCTGCCATGGGTATGTGAACATAAGTGAGCCCTAATTCCTCAGCTAATGCGCTGAGCTCATTTGACGTCGGTTGTCCCGCCATTTCTCCGTCAGGTCGATTGTTGATGATCGATTTAAAGCCTTGCTCTTTTAAAGTCTGCAAATCATCAGGCCTTTGTTGACCTGTAACCGCTATATCTTGTTCAAGATATCTCACTAACCTATTGCCCTAAAATAGTTTTTGCTTTTTCCACAATAGCGTCGGTCGTTATTCCAAAATGTTTGAAAAGATCAGAGCCCGGTGCAGAAGCTCCAAAGCTGCTCATGCCGATAAATTCGCCTTCATACCCCAATAATCGGTCCCAGCCTTGGCGAATACCTGCTTCTATCGCAATTTTCGGCAAGTCTTTGCCTAAGACGGAGCGGACATATTTATCACCCTGCTCCAAGAAAGTTTCCATGCACGGTATGGAGACCACGCGGGAAACAATTCCATCTTCGGATAAAGCCTTCTGAGCTTCAATCGCTAAATGTACTTCAGATCCGGTCGCCATGAGGACGATTTGATCAGTGCCTTTGCCAAGCGATAATACATATCCACCACGGGCAGCCTCGTTATTGCTGGCATCATCCCTAAGAGCAGGCAATCCCTGACGTGTGAGCGCAATTAATGCGGGGCCATCGGTGCGCTTGAGCGCCAATTCCCAACACTCCGCCGTCTCAACCGCATCAGCCGGGCGGTAAACATTTAGATTGGGGATAGCCCGAAGCGAGGCCACATGCTCCACGGGTTGATGGGTCGGCCCATCTTCGCCCACACCAATTGAATCATGCGTCATCACATAGATCACACGTTGACCCATAAGGGCGGATAAACGGATAGAGGGACGGCAATAATCGGCAAACACCAAAAACGTACCGGAATAAGGAATAATTCCGCCATGCAAGGCCATGCCATTCATCGCGGCCGCCATAGCATGTTCGCGAATGCCGTAATTAATATAGCGCCCGCCATAATTATCCGCCTGAATATCCGGTGTAGACGGCGTTTTCGTCTTATTTGAACCTTCAAGATCTGCTGATCCGGAAATCATATCAGTGAGATTTTTTGTCAGTATTTTCAAGGCATTACCAGACGCAGCTCGTGTCGCAAGCTTTGGCATTTCTTTGACGACATCATCTTTATAAGCCTGAAAGGCAGCCTCCCATCCCGCATTAAGCTCGCCTTTAACCGCGCGTGTGAAATCCTCTCCTTGAGAACTCGCCGCCAAACGCGCTTTCCAGGCTTTATTTGCACTCCGTCCTTTACGACCCGGCGACTTCCAGAGTTTGTAAACCTCTTCAGGAACTTCAAAAGGTGAATGTGTCCAATCAATCGCTTTGCGTACGGCCGTAATCTCATCATCCCCTAAGGGAGAACCGTGGGCCTTGGACGTCCCGCCTTTATTGGGGGCGCCCTTGCCGATAGTAGTCTTACAGGCAATCAGCGTGGGTTTATCTGATTTCTGCGCACGCCTTAAAGCGCTTGCGACTTTGTTGCGGTCATGGCCATCAATTGCAATCGTCTTCCAGCCGGAGGCCTCAAAGCGTTTTAATTGATCGGTTGAATCTGAGATATCTATACTGCCATCAATCGATATATTATTATCATCCCAGAGCATAATAAGCTTATTGAGCTTCAAATGCCCCGCCAGACTAATCGCCTCTTGGCAAATCCCTTCCATGAGACAGCCATCCCCCGCAATCACATAGGTATGATGATCGACCAGCTCATCCCCGTAGCGCGCATTCATATGACGCTCGGCAATCGCCATGCCGACCGCATTGGCCACACCCTGCCCGAGCGGCCCTGTGGTGGTTTCTACGCCTGGCACATGACCGTATTCCGGATGCCCCGCCGTGATCGAGCCGAGCTGACGGAAGTTTTTAATCTGCTCCATTGTCATCTTTTTATATCCCGACAGATGCAGCAGACTATAGATTAACATAGAGCCATGGCCGGCGGATAAAACAAAGCGGTCACGATCCGGCCAGTTAGGATCAAGATTATCAAATTTGAGGAATTTCGAGAACAAAACAGTTGCCGCGTCCGCCATACCCATAGGCATACCGGGATGGCCCGAATTGGCCTTTTGCACCGCATCCATAGATAGCGCCGTAATCGCTCCGGATTTGAGCTTATGTTCCATGTCGGCTTTAGAAAGCGTCATATTTATACCACCAAGTGATTCACTTATGCCTTATTACGCCCTCTATTTTCAGAGGAAAGCAAAAAAGCGATCAAAGATAGCAATTAAAGTCCAAATGACTTA
The DNA here is from genome assembly GCA_964587545.1 of uncultured Caulobacterales bacterium. Lineage (GTDB taxonomy): Bacteria > Pseudomonadota > Alphaproteobacteria > Caulobacterales > Maricaulaceae > JACOMS01. Next base: position 18,319 of record CAZPLJ010000046.1, read on the forward strand.
GCGGCCCAAAATGTCAGGCCTGCCGCCAGATAAGCAAGTAGCGTCAAATAGATAAAAGCAAAAATCGGCCACTTCCAACCATTAGTCTCTTTGCGCATGACCGCCAGTGTCGAGAGACATTGCGGGGCAAAGACAAACCACGCCAAAAAGGCGAGCCCCATGGGGAGCGTCCATGTCGATGAAATAATCCCGGAGAGCTGCGTCTCGACATCCGTCTCTTGTAAGGCATAAATCGTTCCCAGAGAGCTCACGGCGACTTCACGCGCCGCAAAAGCCGGAATAAGCGAGACCACCATCTCCAGATTAAACCCGATAGGCGCAAAAATGGGATGAAGGACGCGCCCAATCATGCCGGCAAAGCTATGTTCAATACCTTGATCGCCATTTGGGTATTTCGCGAGAAACCAGAGAATCATGGTGGCGGGTAAGATCACCCGCCCTGCCCGCGTCACAAAGATCATGGCACGCTCCCATAACCCCAGAAAATAATCCTTGAGCACAAGCGCCTTATAGCTGGGAAGCTCCAATAAAAGTGTCGAGTCTTTGCCCTTTAATAAGGTGCGCTTAAACAGAAACGCCATAATCATCGCAAAAATAATCCCCGCCATGACCAGACCAAAGGCCACCAGCCCTTGTAAATTAAACCCGTTTACGCGGGCGGGCGGAATAAGCGCGCCTATAATCAGGAAGTAAACAGGCCAACGCGCCGAACAGGTCATGAGCGGCGCAATCATAATCGTCGTGAGCCGATCGCGCTCATTCTCAATTGTGCGCGCCGCCATCACACCCGGAATAGCGCAGGCAAAGCTTGAGAGAAGCGGAATGAAAGCCCGCCCGTTAAGGCCCACCTTGGCCATAAGACTATCCACCAAAAAGGCCGCGCGCGCCATATAGCCCGACGCCTCTAGCGCCAGAATAAAGGCAAATAAAATCACGATCTGCGGAATAAAGACGAGCACCGCGCCGACCCCGGCAATCACCCCGTCGACAATCAAAGACTTCACCCAGCCATCAGGCAGCACCGATCCAACAAATCCGCCCAAAGTCCCAAAGGCCCCGTCAATCAGATCAATAAACGGCCCCGCCCATGTATAAACCGCCTGAAACATGGCAAATAATATCGCAAACAGGATGATCGGCCCCAAGACGGGATGCAGCACAATCTTATCGACTTTGTCTGTGAAAGTCTCAGACTTTTGCGCCGTCGTGACAGCTTTCGCCGTGATCTCGCGCGCCTGTGCCTGTAAGGCTTTCAAACCCGTCTCGCGCACAGATGGCACCGGCACTGCGCCCGCACGAATAGTGTCGATCCAGCCATCCAGATATTCACTTAAATGAGCGCGGCCTGAACTTCGTACCGCCACAGACGGTATCACGGGCACCCCAATCTCTTCGGATAAAGCGGCGATATCAATTTCGATCCCGTCGCGCGCCGCCATATCCATCATATTTAAGACGAGTATCATCGGCAGACCATAATTCTTGGCCTGTAAGACATTATGCAAATGGGTCGTAATGTGAGACGCATCCATCATGACAATCAAGCCGTCGGGCCGCGTCTCGCCGGCTAGCTCGCCTTTAATCGCGCCAATCGTGACGCGCTCATCCATACTATGGCCGCAATCGCCGTAAATCCCCGGTAAATCCCAGAGCTTGACCCCTTGGCCGCGCGGCGTCTCAAACGTGCCTTTACGATATTCCACCGTCACACCGGGATAATTGGCCACCTTGGCCCGCCCCCCGGTCAGCGCATTAAACATGGAGCTCTTGCCACAATTAGGCGCACCTAATAAGGCCAGCGTCATATCATTTGTTTTGGGCTGAATGGTGTCAATGACCTCAGGCATCAAATTGCCTCAACTAAGACAGCCTGAGCCTCGCGCTTGCGCATCGCAATCAAAGCCCCGTTAAGCTTGATCATAATCGGGTTGCCTCCAATCAGGCCGCGTTGCAAACATTCCACCCGGTCCCCTTCCGCAAAACCAATTTCACGCAGCCGCGTTTCAAGCGCCGCATCCGGTGTTTGGAAGCCGGATACACGCGCAGGCTGAGCTTTGGGGAGGTCTCGCAAATTCATGCAGACCTCTTAATGAGAATGTTTCTCAATAGCAATTAAAACTGCGGATAATATTTGCGGCAATCTATCCCAATTTTGCGTGATTTTCGCATAGACAGATATGGCAACCTATCCTATAGAGCGGCTCTTCAACTGCCCGGATAGCTCAGTTGGTAGAGCAACGGACTGAAAATCCGTGTGTCGGTGGTTCAAATCCACCTCCGGGCACCATTT
>CAZPLJ010000047.1:0-20183 GCA_964587545.1 uncultured Caulobacterales bacterium
CCACTAAGCCAATTAACCCGCAATCAACCCCTTCAACGCCTTGACCGTTTCCCGCACCCTGACCTTATCCTGATGGAAGTTACCTTTCACAAGGATGGTTTGATCGGGGCGGAGGCGCCAACCTTGGTTTTGGGTAATCGCGTTTAAGATAACGGACGGATCTTCGACGTCTTTGTGGCGGATAGTCAAGACAAGTCCCTTAGGTCCAGCATCTATCTTATCAACCTTAGCCAGCTTACATAGGCGTTTGATTTGCATAACTTGTAAGAGCGATTGCAGCTCGCTTGGCAATGGCCCGAAACGGTCAATCAGCTCGGCCGCTAAGGCATCACTCGCCTCGTCATTTTCCACGTCACCAATCCGGCGATAGGTTGCCAGTCGCAAATTGAGGTCTTCAATATAATTTTCCGGAATAAGCACCGCGACACCGAGATTAACCGTGGGCGACCAGTTTTGATCAGATAAGCTCACATCATCGCGAAGTTCGGCGACCGCCTCTTCCAGCATATGCTGATAAAGCTCTACACCCACATCTTTGATATAGCCGGATTGCTCTTCGCCCAACGGATTGCCGCCCCCGCGTAAATCAAGATCATGACTAGCGAGTGTAAATCCGGCGCCTAATGTGTCGAGTGATTGCAAAACTTTGAGACGTTGTTGCGCGGCTTTCGTGGCAACATGGCGACCGGGCGTCGTAAGATAAGCATAAGCGCGCACCTTAGAGCGCCCTACCCGCCCACGCATTTGATAAAGCTGGGCCAGACCAAAACGATCCGCCCGATAGACGATCATGGTATTAGCCGCTGGAATATCGATCCCGGACTCAATGATACTCGTCGATAGCAGCACGTCATATTGGCCGTCATAAAAGGCGGTCATAATATCTTCGAGCAATCCGCCCGCCATCTGGCCATGCGCAACCACATATTTCACTTCGGGCACGTCTTCACGCAGAAATTCTTCCAGACGCGGAATATCCGCAATACGCGGGGCCACAAAAAAGCTCTGCCCGCCGCGATACTTTTCTCGCAATATGGCTTTGCGGATTGAGAGCTCATCAAAGGGCGAGATATATGTCCGAACGGCCAAGCGGTCTACAGGCGGTGTAGCAATCAGAGATAAATCGCGAATACCAGATAAGGCCATTTGCAGCGTCCGCGGAATGGGGGTCGCCGTAAGTGTTAAAACATGGGTGTCGGCGCGTAAGGATTTTAGCCGCTCTTTATGTTTCACGCCAAATCGCTGTTCTTCATCTATTATCAAAAGGCCCAAATCGGAAAATTTGATCGACTTGGCGAGAAGCGCATGTGTCCCGATCATAATTTCGCACCGACCCGTTGCTATCTCTTCTTTGGCGGCCTTTGCATCTTTGGCGGATACCAATCGAGAGAGCTGACGCACTTTAATGGGCCAGCCTCTAAAACGGTCTGAGAAGGTCTTGAAATGCTGACGCGATAATATCGTTGTGGGTGCGACCACCGCGACCTGTCGCCCGGACATCGCCATGATGAAAGCGGCTCTCAAGGCGACTTCGGTTTTCCCAAAACCGACATCCCCGCAAATCAGGCGGTCCATCGGTTTACCACTCGCCAAATCTGTGACGACATCCTCAATCGCGTTTAGCTGATCATCCGTTTCAACATAGGGAAAGCGCGCGCAAAACTCATCATAGACACCCTCAGGCGCGGGCACTGGGTCCGTTGTGCGCATAGCGCGACTGGCCGCAATTTTAATAAGCTCGGCGGCCATATCCTTAAGGCGTTTCTTGGCTTTGGCTTTTCGGGATTGCCACGCCACTCCGCCAAGCTTATCCAAAACAGGATTATCTGACGCTGATCCATAGCGAGACAAAAGCTCGATGTTTTCAACGGGAAGATAAAGTTTTGCACCCCCGCCATATTCCAACTCAAGGCAATCATGCGGCGCGCCCGTAACATCCAGCGTTTTGAGACCAAGGAAACGGCCCAAACCATGATCGATATGAATAATGAGATCACCGGGCTGTAGCGCCGAGGCTTCGGCAATAAAGTTTTTAGCCCGGCGCTTCCGTCCGCGATTTACCAGACGATCGCCAAGAATATCTTGCTCGGACAGGAAAGATAATTTGCCAAGGGTAAATCCTTGCTCTAGCGGGAGAACAACGCGCTGGGACGTTCCCGTTGGCATTTGCAACGCATCCGTACCGCTCTTTTGGAGGCTCGCAATGACGCCGTGATCTTCAAGCACACTGCCGAGCCGTTCTGCCGATCCTTCCGTCCAGGCGGCAATAAGCACGCGATGATTATTGGCTTTTAGCTCTGCGATATGTTCCGAGACCTTTTCGAAGACATTCACACCCTCGCTACGGCGTTCAATGGAAAAGCTGCGGGCCGGACGGGCTCCAAAATCGATCAAGTTTTCTGCATCCGGCACAAGCGCTGCATGCTGTCGGATGAGTTGGCCTGACTTTAAATCATTCCACCTTTCATCGGTGATGTAGAGCTGCGTGATTGGAAGGGGTCTAAACAGTCCGGCCGATTTCGCCGGATCACCGGAGCCTGTGTCGCGTTCTTCGGCGCGCTCCGCTCGGGCCTCATAAAAATCTGTGATTAAATCCCGACGTTCAGCTCGGGCTTCTTCCAAAAGACCATCAAAGGCGACGAGAGCGTTTGATCCGACATAATCAAAGATGGTTTCTTTATCTTCATAAAAGAGTGGCAGGTAATGTTCGATGCCTTGAGCGCGAATGCCTTCAACGATAGAGGCATATATTGGGTCTTTGCCAATACCGCCCCCGAAGGCCGCCACATAACCTTTGCGAAATTGTGAAATCGTTTCTTCGCGCAGCATGACCTCGCTGACAGGCGCAAAGCGGATCGATTTTAATTTATCTGTCGTTCTCTGGGTATGAATGTCAAAGGTTCTTACGCTCTCTAGCTCATCGCCAAAAAAATCCAGCCGGATAGGCGCCTCCTGAGCTGGCGAAAACACGTCCACCAAGCCACCGCGTATCGCGAAATCTCCCGGCTCAACCACGGTTGAGGCTCGGCTATAGCCATTGTCTGAGAGATATCCCTCAAGCCTGTCGCGTTTTAAGACCTGTCCAGCTGACGCCTCAAACCCGGCATCTCTCATGACGTCACGACTAGGCACATATTGGGTTAGCGCACTAATCGTCGTGATAATGATAAGCGGAAGGTCAACGGGGCTCACGGCGAGGCTATGTAATGCTCCTGCCCGTCGCGCCGCCAATATTCGACTAGGCGAGACCCGGTCATAAGGCAGGCAATCCCAAGCCGGCAACATAAGGACAGGCAGGTCGGGTGCAAAAAATTGACAGGCGGCTTTGAAACCCGCCGCGCGGCTATCATCTCTGGCAACAAACAAACCACGCCCACCGCGCTTGCGAATGGCCTTGGTAAAAACCAATGCATCCGCGCCTTCCGGCAATCCTGCGGCTGTCAGCTCCTGTTCAGGGCTGCAATATCGATCAAGTTGAATTTGCATTAAGGGCGATATGTCTTCACACGCTCAAAGATAGGCGTATCATATTGTGAGGGCACGGGTTGTTTTCCCGTAATCCAGTCATAAATATCGTGGTCTTTGGCTTCAAGTAAATGCTCAAACTGAAGGAGCTCTTCATCCGAGAGCGTTTCAATATTAGACTTGATAAACCCACTGAGTATCAAATCGGCCTCTTTAAAGCCGCGATAATGCGCACGGTATAACAGTCGTTTTTTTCGAGCCTCTTCCATGGCGCGCGTCTTAAGCTAATGACTTCGAACTGTCATTCACTATCTTTAACTTTCTATTGCGATTTAATTTCACATGCGTATAGCAAATACCAATTATGAAAAACCTACTCAAATCTTCTCTTTTATCGGTCTTACCAATTATTCTTGTCGCCTGTTCTGACGGGAGTCTAACGGATACCCAAAGTCAAATTGAAACGGCAACACAAAAAGTCTCGGAAGTCGCATCAACACAAGATGCAATATCGGAAGATATAAATGCACAACTTGACGCTTGGTTTGAACAAAAGTTCCAAGAAGGCGTGAGACGCTATCCGATGTATCTCGCTCAACTTGGCATTAAAGAGCGCACTGACGAATGGAATGACCCTAGCCGTGCGTTTGCGCTTAAAGATTTGGAAATAACCAAAAACGATCTCGCAGAACTTAAAACCAAATTTAAGTTTGACGATCTCGATGCATCTCATCAGCTATCCTACCGTCTTTATGTCAAAGGCGCAGAAGATAGCCTCAAAGCCGATGATTGGTGGGGATATAGCTATCCATTCAACCAAATGTTTGGCGCGCAAAGTAGCATTCCGACATTTATGCTCAATCGCCATCGCATTAGCTCCGAAGAGGATGCTCAAGCCTATATTGCTCGTCTGAATGGTGTCGCGGATTATTTGGGAACGATTGTCGACAACGCAAAAGCCAGCGCAGACAAAGGCGTTGTGCCGCCTAAATTTGTTTATGAACATGTCTTAAGAGATACGACCAACGTTTTGGTCGGAGCGCCATTTGATGATAGTGGTAAGGATCACATCCTGCTGGCCGATTTTAAAAAGAAAACGGCCGATCTAACTAATCACGAGACGTTAGTGGCAGATGCCGAAAAAGCCTTACTCAACGCTTTCAAACCCGCTTATGAAAACCTCATCAGCGTGATGAAAGAGCAACAAGCCAACGCCACAGAAGACGACGGAGTCTGGAAGCTACCAAACGGCGACGCCTTTTATAAATATCGTCTGGAACGCATGACAACAACCGACCTTACGGCGGATGAAATTCACGACTTGGGTCTGTCAGAGGTCGCCCGTATTCACGGCGAGATGCGCGACATTATGAAAAGTGTGGGTTTTGAAGGATCACTACAGGACTTCTTCACCTTCCTCAAAGAAGACCCGCAATTTACCTATGAGGATAGCGACGCCGGACGACAAGCTTATCTGGATGAAGCGACACGCATGATTGACGTGATGAAAACCCGTCTCGATGATGTTTTCCTTAAAAAACCAAAAGCTGATCTAGAAGTTGTACGCGTAGAATCTTTCCGCGAAAAATCAGCCGGTAAAGCCTTTTACAACCGCCCAGCCCAAGATGGCTCCCGCCCGGGGCGGTATTACGCCAATCTCTATCAAATTACGGATATGCCGAAATATCAGATGGAGGCCCTCGCCTATCATGAAGGCATTCCGGGACATCATATGCAGTTGGCTATTGCTCAAGAACTTGAAGGCGTGCCGACATTCCAAAAATTTGGGTCTGTGACAGCTTACACAGAAGGTTGGGGCCTATATTCTGAATACCTACCCAAAGAGATGGGTTTTTATGAAGACCCCTATTCCGACTTTGGACGTCTTGCGATGGAAATTTGGCGCGCGGCGAGACTGGTTGTCGATACAGGACTTCATCATAAAAAATGGACGCGCCAAGAAGCCATTGATTATCTTTTAGAGAATACCCCCAATCCCGAAAATGACTGCATCAAAGCGATTGAGCGCTATATTGTCATGCCCGGCCAAGCGACCGCTTATAAAATCGGGATGCTCAAAATATTGGAACTCAGAGAAGGTGCTAGAACATCTTTGGGTGACAAATTTGATATTCGCGAATTTCATGATGTCGTTCTAGAAACTGGCCCAGTTCCACTTGATATCCTCGAAGAACGTGTTGGCAACTGGGTAAAATCCAAGACCTAAACTTCATTAAGTCAAATTAGAAATAGTAAATTATGACCCAACGTCTCTCTAAGATTTTGGCCACAGTTGGCCCTGCTTCTGCCGCTCCTAGCAACTTGCGCTTATTACATGACGTAGGCGTCAACGCGTTCCGGCTAAACTTTTCGCATGGCTCACATGAGGATCACAAGAAATCAATTGATGCGATACGGGCTATCACAGAAGAAACCGGAAATGCGATATGTATTGTTGCTGATATGCAAGGCCCCAAGCTTCGTGTGGGTGAAGTAGGAGATGGTATCGAATTGCCATTTGGACAAGAAGTCACTCTAAAACTGACAGAAGATGCCAGCGATGGAAGCTTTATTCCGGTCAATCATCCAGAGCTTTTCAAGGCTGTAAAACCCGGTGAGCCCCTAAAGTTTGACGACGGAAAACTGATGGTCACCATAACCGAGAATGACGGAAAAGTTGCTAAAGCCAAAGTCGATGTTCCAGGACTGCTCAAAAGTCGCAAAGGCATCAATGTAATTGGAACCGTTCTGCCTATGTCAGCCATGACAAAAAAAGATCGAAAAGACATGGCTTTTGCGCTTAGCCAAGATGTCGACTTTATCGCCCTGTCCTTTGTCCAGACTCCGAAAGATGTCTTGGATGCCCGGAAAATTGTGGGTAAAAAAATCGGGATAATTGTCAAAATCGAAAAACCGTCAGCCGTTGAATATATAGATGATATTTTAGATCTCGCGGATGCCGCCATGGTAGCACGAGGCGACCTTGGGGTTGAACTTCCACTCGAACGGGTACCCGTCGTTCAACGTCAAATAATCCGTAAATGTCGTGCGCTTGGCAAACCTGTGATCGTTGCGACTCATATGCTTGAATCCATGATTGATAGCCCGACACCTACGCGTGCTGAGGCCTCCGACGTCGCAACCGCTGTTTATCAGGGCGCTGACGCTGTTATGTTGTCCGCGGAAACAGCCGTCGGTCGTCACCCTGCAACGGCCGTCGCGATTATGGACCGTATTATCCGAGCCGCAGAATCTGACCCTGAATTTTGGAAAGAGTTTCGTAATCGCCGTATGCCATCAGATGCGACGGCGTCAGATGCCATAAGCCATTCGGCGCGAAGCATTGCGGAAATTATGAATTGCAAGGCCGTATTCGGATATACAGCATCAGGCTCAACCGTGCAGCGTATCTCTCGCGAACGTCCGCCCTGCCAAATCATTGGCGTGACAACGAAACAAACCACGGCAAACCGCATGGCCTTGAGCTGGGGGGTACGACCCATCAAAACTATAGATCCCGCCAATTTCGATGAGATGCTGCGCCATATCCAGCACCTCGCACGGGATTATGTCGGGCTTGAAAAAGGCGATAAGATCATGATCTCCGCGGGCATCCCTTTCGGACGCCCCGGAACCACAGATACGCTAAAAATTGCGACAGTGGATTAAGCGCTGTCTTTGAACCATTCGGGAAATGGATCTGGGAGTCTTTGGCATTGTTCTTCATTTTCTAGATAGTTTTTGACCAGACAGTCGTCTAATTTTTTGCGTATAACGGCTTCATCCATTTGACTTTTTAGACCTATAAAAACCATCTCCTGTCGGCGGTCACTATCACAATTTAAGGCGGTTCGAAGTAACCAAATAGATGGTGTCATTCTAAATAAAGAGCTACCGGCATCGATCATCGCAGGCTTGGCGAATTTATCAAACTATGTAGGTGAGGATGCTCGTTTGCAGCTCCCTGTCAGCGAAGTTGGTTCATTTATTAAGAAAGTGTTTGACGAATGGGGCTTTGAGAATAATTTGGTGTCCGACTGGATAGCCAATGATGTTCAGAAATTGTCAAACGCATTTGCAGATATTCTTTCACTGTCTCACGTAAATCTTCGAATTGAACGGGTTTATGATAATGCCTGCCGGAAATTTCACAAAGATAATGTCAGAGCTCGCTTGATATGTACCTATTATGGCCCTGGCACCGAATATTGTATCGCACTACTGGGCGAGCAACCTGCGGTGATAAAATCTGTGCCCGCGGGTTGCCCCGTTATTTTTAAAGGTAAGAAATGGCCTATAAATTCGCCAGCAGTTCTCTTGCACCGCTCTCCACCCATTGAGGGCACAGATATAACCCGATTGGTTATCGTCATCGATGAAGGCACTTCCGATTCTAGTGCGGAAGAACCATAGGTAGTTTGATATAATTACGTTAGTTTTGAAACCTACCCTAGTGGTGCCCACCTTCAACGTCTGCTTCAAATGAAGCGGGATCAACAGACTTTTCAACAACCTGTTTGATCGTCAAACCTTGCACCACAATAGAGAAGACCACGATGCAATAAGTCGCCGAGAGGATGAACGGCTTATATTCGCTATCCGGGAGTGACAGCGCTAGAGCCACGGATATACCGCCTCTCACGCCACCCCATGTAAGAACTGGGATAGCGCCCTTTGTGAATTGCTTGAAAAGCCCCAAAAAACGCATCGGAATAGATACGGCCGTGAAACGCGCCAGTAGGATTAATGGAATAAGTAGGAGCGATATCCAGAAATATTGTGGTGTGAAACCAAGAACCAGTAATTCGAGACCAATAAGTAGGAATAAAACAGAGTTCAGGATTTCATCCACCATTTCCCAAAACCCAAACAAAGTGGCTTTGGTTTTTTCACTCATCGCGAAAGCGGCGCCTTTATTACCAATCATTAGACCCGCAACAACCACCGCAATCGGACCCGAGAGATGGTGATGTAATATTTCAATGCGAGAGGCGAGTGCGTAGGTACACATGACAATCGCCAAGGAGATCAAAACTTCAATGGCGTAGTCATCAATCTTGGCCATCGACCTATATCCAATCCAACCCGCCAATAGTCCTAAGATACCACCGCCAATAGCTTCAACCGCGAACAACTCTATAACCTGAAAAGCGCCTAAGGCTTCACCATGGCCACCACCATGACCAAGGGTTGAAACAGCAATCGCAACGATGATTGAGAATACAACAACCCCAACACCGTCATTAAACAGGCTTTCGCCGGCAATCTTGGCCTCCAAGGCTTTGGGCATATTGACAGTTTTCAATATGGATAAAACTGCGACCGGATCAGTCGGGGAAATAAGTGCGCCAAAAACCAGCGCCCAAATGAAAGGTAGGTTCACACCAAATGCTTTGGCGATAAAATAAGTCACGGTTCCGACGATAAATGTCGAAATGATTACCCCTATCGTCGCCATAGAGCCAATGGCCCACTTCGCCGACTTCAGATAGGCCATGTCCACATGAAGGGCGCCTGCAAATAAGAGAAAGGCCAGCATCCCCTTCATCAGGGTTTCGTTAAAATCAATTTGGTTGATAGCGCCTTGTAAGGCGTCCGTGAGGCCAAGAGATGGAAACATAAGCTCCATGCCCAACAAGACCATTGAGGCAATAAGAGCAATTAATAAAAGCCCGATGGTATGCGGTAATTTAATCGAGACCTTATTAAGCCATGAAAATATGGCTGATAGTCCTAATAATAGTGCGGCAATTTCAAAAATACTAAGCATGTGATTCCCCTCTCCCGTCTTTTGTTAGAACAGGCGAAGAGCTGCCGCAAAGAGTTTATTCTACTATTGAAAGACTGCAGGCTTAATAAATTGGGTCAATTGCTTCGCATCATAGACATTGGGCGTTTTTTGCGCGACAGAATTTAGCATGACAATTTCGATTGTCCGAGTGACTTTATCACCCTCAGTCAAACGAATAACGTCTTCGACCCCTGCTCCAATTCGCGGATCTCCCCCATATCCGCCAACAACGACTCCGACGGGAACGCGCGGCCTTGGACCATTATCCCAGCCCTCATCTCCGATAATTTCAAAATGTGAATAGCCTTCACGCAAGGTCAACTCCGCCGCTCTTAACAAGGACAACTCTTCAACTTCTGTATAGCTCCGCCCCGTGTAAGAGACTTTAAAACGATCAGATTGCAGTTGCGTATTATGATACCCAAAATCAGAATTCCCGACAGGTCCATAGGCCGTTGGTCCGGTACTGCAGGTCGCTAGCGAGCTTAGAAAAATAATTGAAACGATGTTTTTGAACATTCATATTCTCCAATTTACAGCCAAATTAGATGGGATATACAGATAAGCAACTGGGCATAGCAGTTGAATGACGTTAAATTTTGTTTATAATCACAAGATAGACGTGGAAAACCACGCTTGAAAGAGAGAGATTTAATAGCCGCATGTTTTCGCATGACGACATATTTATGCCTTTGGCGTTGACTGTCATTATTGACAATAAAGTTCGCGACCCTGAAATGCTGGAGTTCCGCAAACAAGCAACCGCCCTGTGTGAATTATTTGAACTCGATCAGATGTCCGAAAAAGACGTCACGTCTTGGTTTAATCAACGCGAACCAAAAATTCGTGAAACTTTGAATGACAAAGGTAAAAACACGGCGGTCTTACGTGCTCTTACACGCTTCACCGAGGATATACATGTAGAGAATATGTATGACGCCATGGTGTGCATTTCTATTAGTGATCAAGAATTTGTCAGAGACGAGTCTGATTTAATTAAGTCAGCGGCCACAATTTGGGGGTTTGATCGCCCTCCTTTCAAGGTAATTGACTAACTCACACATTTTTCTTGCACCTCACGCACGAGTAAGGTTGAAAGATGTTCGTATAAGATTTAGGAAGAGTTCAGATGGCTCAAGATCTGATGAAATATGAACAGATGACACAACTCGCTCTCAGAGGCGTTGTACGTGATTCTATAAGATGTGTGATCCGTGAAGACGGGCTGCCCGGAGCGCATCATTTTTATATTACATTTCTCACACGCTATCCTGGCGTAGAGATAGACGATGGATTGGCTAAAAAATATCCCGAAGAAATCACCATCGTATTAGAGCACCAATTTTGGGATCTCGCCGCTCATGACGAGACTTTTGAAGTTACCTTGAAATTTGGCGGTGTTCCTAAATATCTATTGGTGCCATATACCGCCATAACTCGATTTCACGATCCAAGTGTGGGCTTTGCGCTACAGTTTGAACCTCCAAAGGAAATGGAAGATCGTGTCCAACCGCCGACACTGGCGCGGATTGAATCAAAAACAGCACCAAAAGCTAAGGCTGCTAAAAAGGCACCACCCAAGGGAAAGCAATCCAAATCGGTACAGGCAAAAACAACCAAGAAAAAGACTGCTAAGGATGACGACGGTTCAAAAGTCGTAAGCCTTGATGCATTCCGCAAAAAATAAAAATTCATAAGGTAGGGGTTATGGGTAATACAAAAACTCGTATGGAGTCTGATAGCTTTGGCAATCTAAAAGTTCCGTCTGACAAATTATACGGTGCACAAACAGCTCGTAGTCTGATAAATTTTCCCATAGGAAGTGAGACCATGCCACCGTCCATTATTCGGGCGTTGGGGATCATAAAGCGTAGTGCTGCAATCACTAATAAAAACCTTAAGACTCTCGATACTCGACGTGCCAATGCCATCGCCCGAGCTGCCAAAGAGGTAGCAGACGGCGAACTCAATGATCATTTTCCGCTATCTATATGGCAAACTGGGTCTGGCACTCAATCTAATATGAATGCCAATGAAGTTATAGCCAACCGCGCAATACAAATTCTTGGCGGTAAAGTAGGCTCTAAAGATCCTGTTCATCCCAATGATCATGTCAACAAGAGCCAAAGCTCCAACGACACATTTCCCACGGCCATGCATATTGCGGCAGTTGAAGAAATTACGCACCGCCTACTCCCGGCCCTCATAAAACTCCACGCAGCTCTCGATAACAAAGCCAAAGAGTTTGATAAAATCATTAAAATCGGACGTACGCACACTCAGGATGCAACCCCTGTCACCTTGGGGCAGGAGTTTTCCGGCTATGCAACCCAAATTAAAAATGGGATTGCGCGGGTTAAACTTGGTTTAAAAGAATTATATTCACTTGCTCAAGGTGGAACCGCGGTGGGTACGGGCCTAAACACCAAACCCGGATTTGCAAATCAGTTTGCCGCCGAAGTTACAAAGTTTACCAAACTACCATTTTCATCCGCTCGTAACAAATTTGAAGCCTTGGCCGCACATGATGCTTTTGTCTCAGCTCATGGTGCGATTAATACAGTTGCCGTCAGCCTATTTAAAATCGCCAACGATATTCGCTTTTTAGCCTCTGGGCCAAGGTCAGGCTTGGGGGAATTATCTCTTCCCGAAAATGAACCTGGCTCTTCAATTATGCCAGGTAAAGTCAACCCAACCCAATGTGAAGCTATGACCATGGTATGCACGCAAATTATGGGCAATCATACGACGCTGACTATGGCTGGGTCTCAAGGACACTTTGAACTTAATGTCTATAAACCTGTCATGGCTTATAATATGCTGCAATCCATTCAACTCATGACCGACTCTTGTCATGCATTTACGGATAAATGTGTCATTGGTATTAAGGCAAATGAGGAACGTATAGCAGATCTCATGTCACGCTCTTTGATGCTTGTTACAGCACTTGCCCCTAAGATTGGATATGACAACGCCACAAAAGTCGCAAAAATGGCTCATAAAAGAGGTACGACGTTACGGGACGAAGCCCTAAGACTAAAGCTCGTCACGCCAGCTGAGTTTGACCGGATTGTTCGACCAGAACATATGATCAAACCACGATAACACAGGTCTGATTATAGTAAATTCAGCTCCGGTTTATAACCGAGAGCGTCAAAGTCAGCACAATTAGGGCCGCGCCTAAAACTGTTAGAGTTATTATAATAATATTCAGCATCTAATCTCCCAAATGAGATAGCTACCTTTTTTAACGTTTTGCGCCCCGATTAAATCAGGTTCTACCTCGTTATTGATACATGAGTACCTTAACCGAAAGGTTGACAATCTTATTTAAAGATTCGTTAAGATGTACTAGAAACTTAAAGTGTCACTCGTAAAAAAATCTATAACCTTGCATGGTCATCGCACATCTATAGCCCTTGAAAAAGAATTTTGGGAGATAGTGGAAAATACAGCGGATAAGAAACACCTATCTCTTGCGTCCATAATTAGCGCTTTAGATGACCAAAGAATTATGGAAAACAGTCAAAGCGGACTAGCGAGTTATATAAGAGTATGGGCCTTGAAAAGGGTGCAACTTAAGCACTAGGCTCAGGCGTTTTATTACAACTGGCCCCCTCGTCAGCTTGTTCTTGGCCTTGTTCGAAAAAAGCGTCTAAATCCTCTCTTGGATCAACATTCTTTTCTTCTGTTTGTCTATCTGACGATTTTTCAAGAGCTTCACTTTGTTTGGTTTCGGCCTGCTCCGTGTCTTTTGGTTTTTCTTGAGTGCTTGCGAAGTTCCCTAACAAGAGAATACTCAATAGGATTATTAAAAATCGAAACATACGACAATCCTACCAGATTCCTCAAAAATGTCAGGGTTAAATAACATAAAGCCCAGCACGAGGCTGGGCTATGGATAAAAATTTGGAACTTTTACCTGCTATTTTTGCTGAATGATCACTTCTTCAGCTTCCATAACGATAATCCCGCGCTCACTTTTTTGAACCGGTGTATCAACCTGTTTGCTACGATAGCTTTGTTTCTGAGCAGCGGCGTCCCCGACCGACAACTGAACAGCATGATTGCGAGGAATGTATTGTCCATCCCCCATGTCCGCAACCGCTTTTATATTTATGTAATGGCTTCCTTCCAGCGGTGTCGTGACCGGAATATCCAGCTGGTTTTCTAAATCACTAGACATAGAATAGGAAATATTTTGCTCTGTCACCCCCAAATCTGGATTAGCTAAAACTTTTACCGAAAGAGTGCCGCTGTCATATCCATCCCGGATAAACAATCTTACATTTGTTAGCTGCCCTGGCTTGACGCCTCCATCAATCTCATGTCGAAATCCGACTGCCGCTCCGGGTTTTTGATACGGAATACTGCTAATAAAAAGTGATTTGGAAGACGCCTGATCGGCGGCAACTGCCGTTGTCTTATCTGCTTGGCTACAACTATACAGTCCCATAGCTCCAAGCATCATCACTAAAACAGAAGTTAAACTTTTCGTTTTCATACTGACATCCTTAACGAGTAACAGAGAAATCATAGCAGGCATCACCGGGAGAGACAGGCGCTCCAAGAAGTGTGCCAATATTATTAAAATCATATGCATCTATCATATATTGACCCGCTGCTAAGAAATTAGAAGCTGTTTCAACATTTGGGTCCCCGCTTTCAGCTACCCCGACAAACGAGCCATTTTGGAATACGACAAAATCGGGATCACGGTTCGTTGCGCCCTGTGTTCGTGCCATTCTGAAATTATGAGTGCCAGAAGAGGTAACCGTGAGGCTTATATATTGTCGGTTGGTAAGCTTGTTAAAATCACCCGCATCGTCATTGGAACATATATTCACGGCGCCACCATTAACCGTCACGGTTTTAAAGACCGGCAAAGAATCAGACAATCCACCATTATTAGTCTCACCGCTACCGTTGGGTCCTGTACCATTAATCGATTGAGCGGACAGTAACGCATCTATCCCAGCAGTGTTGGCTGGGTTAAGCGATCTAAACTCGTCTGCAAACAAGAAGATTGTTGTGAACCAAGGGCTGCCTGTATAGCTGGCCGCAGTCAAGACATCATGGATGGGACCTAAACCCAGAGAAATTGAATCAGCACCATCATTATTGGGATCATATATGTCATAAAGGATTGATTGTACCGATCCTTCGTTAAACCACCCGGCTGGCGGGTTGTTATTATTCTCGACGTTTATAGAAAATCCACGCGATTGCTGATTCCCAAAACTATCCCGGTAAAACGGATCTTCCGTAATCATACCCGATACTGCATTTCCCCAACCTTCGCCGAAGGCCACACGTGGATCAAGCCTGTCTCCACCGCCATGTGGGCCACCTATAGAATCCGCTCGTGAAACCAAGTCTTCATAATAATGGCCCCATTCATGGATAACGACATGGCTATCATACTCGTCGGTATCCTCATTCTGATCACCCAATATAAATACATCCCCACCACCAATGTAAGAGGATGTCCCGATTTGACCAGCAGTTCGGTCGCCTTGCTCCGGCCGGTTGAGAGTGCTCCAATTAAACCGCATCTCTGGAAAATTCACATCAGGATCAACGGCAGAAAATTTCTGCACTGTATCATAAATAGGATCCATAATCGCAAATGGCCCTGCGACGCGGGTAGCGGTATATGAACTTCCCGTCCATCCTGAGGCGGCATTTAGATTTCGAATTGTGTCGGTCGTTCCAGATGTCGCTAAACTACCCTGAAATGAATACAGACCACCGTTATTCGTATTGTCGACAACTGAGACATCCCATGACGCCGTTGAAGATTGCACCATTTCCGCTAAAACTCGCACTCTGACACTGGTATTGGGATCAACAAGGAAAGAATAATCGCCTTCGGAATCTGTTACCGAAGCGTCAAGGAGAGCACCCGCACTATCTAAAAGTTGTATTGTTGCACCGCGAATTGGCTGCTGTGTGATCGCTGAATAATTCAGCGAACTACTACCTGTATTATGCGTAACTTCATCAAATGTAGCTTTGCCTGATATCATGACGCCAGTTGGCATTGGATTAACAGTAATCGCCAAATCAGCAGTTCCTACATTACCCGCCGCGTCACTTGCGGTTGCTTCACAGTTTGCCGTTGTTTGGGCAGTCACAGTCGGTGCGGCATACGTGTTGGTAGCGACATCGAATGTTCCGACGTCACATGTCACGGTCGGCCCAGACGTCACACCGATATTATCACTAACACTTAGGACAGACGTCGCCGTTTGACCGCTTGTTAACGTTATGGGATTTGTCTCAAAGCTTATGGCTGGGGCAGAACTGTCCGGTGTCACTGTCACGGAAAAGCTTTCATTAGTGACATTACCGGCGACATCAGTGACTTGAATATTACAGGTTACAGTTCCGGCCGTATTAGGCGCTGTAAATGTTGACGTGGCGACATCAAAAATACCACCATTATCGCAGGTAACGACAGGCGTCGGAATGACTCCGGAATTATCATCCACTGAAATTGCAACGCTGGCTGTTTGGCCCGCCTCTAGACTAAAACTCGCCGGACTGATCGAAACCGTTGGCCCATCAATATCGGGATTAACAGTGACGGTTAGAGTGGCACTACCCTCATTGCCCGCAGCATCTGATGCCGTTGTCGTACATGTGACCGTTGTCGTAGTTGTCACAATAGGGGCTTCAAAAATCCCCGCGACGAAGCCACCTCCATTATCACATGTTGTCGTCGGACCAGACGTTATTCCTACATTGTCAGTTGCCGAGACTGACGTGTCTAATATTTGGCCTGAAAGCAACGTTCCCGTTGACGGTGTGATAGTGACCGTAGGTGCCGACGTATCGGGCGGTGGCGGAGGTGGGCTAACAGCAACTGGAGTGTTTGATCCCCCGCTACTGCCGCCGCCACAGGCTGTCAAAGACAGCGAGGTAAGAATGATTGCTAAGGGTGTGAGGTAGGATTTCATAAACATACTCTGTTTTGGCCCCATATATATATATATATAATAGCTATATATGAACGCAGTCTGCAAATCACATAAAGATGAGGACTTTGTAATTTTACATCATTACCAAATAGCTAAGCCATAGCCAAAACTGTCAGTTCCCCCTATGTTCACCCTCACATGTCACGTCCTGATTCTATTTCGGCCCAAGCGATGCCGCAGCGCCCTATGGCGCAAGGGCCCTACCTTGAGGGCCTAAACCCCGAGCAGCGCGACGCCGTTATGCATACGGAAGGCCCGATTTTAGTCCTCGCGGGCGCGGGCACAGGCAAAACACGGGTTCTGACCTCGCGGCTCGCCCATATCCTCAATAGCCGGCTGGCCTTTCCCTCACAAATTCTCTCTGTGACCTTCACCAATAAGGCCGCGCGGGAGATGAAAGACCGTGTGGGACGATTACTTGGCCATGATCTAGAAGGTCTACCTTGGCTTGGTACCTTTCACTCAGTGGCCGCGAAAATATTACGCATCCATGCCGAGCTGGTCGGGCTAAAGAACAATTTCACTATACTTGATACAGACGACCAAATCCGCCTGCTCAAACAGGTCATTCAGGCGGCAGGGATTGACGAAAAACGCTGGACGGCCCGCTATCTAGCAACACTCATTGACGGGTGGAAGAATAAGGGCCTAACACCCGACAAACTCAACGCCAAACAGGGACATCAATTCGCAGATGGTAAAGGGGCGGAGCTTTACAAAACCTATCAAGAACGCCTCACCGTCTTAAACGCGGCCGACTTTGGCGATCTGCTATTACACAACCTCACCATATTCACGCAACACCCTGATATTCTTAGGAAATATCACGCCAAGTTTAAATATCTCCTCGTAGATGAGTATCAAGATACCAATGTCTGCCAGTATCTCTGGCTAAGGCTTTTGGCCCAAGGATCACAAAACTTATGCGTAGTCGGGGATGATGACCAGTCGATATA
This sequence comes from uncultured Caulobacterales bacterium, assembly GCA_964587545.1. Lineage (GTDB taxonomy): Bacteria > Pseudomonadota > Alphaproteobacteria > Caulobacterales > Maricaulaceae > JACOMS01. Next base: position 17,196 of record CAZPLJ010000047.1, read on the forward strand.
TGGGTGGCGCGGCGCAGAAGTTGATAATATTCTCAGATTTGAGAGCGATTTTCCCGGCGCCAAAGTCGTCCGCTTAGAGCGTAATTACCGCTCCACCTCCCATATCCTCGCGGCGGCCTCCGGACTTATCGCGGCTAATCATGACCGCCTCGGCAAGACCCTCTGGACCGAGCAAGAAGGCGGCGAGAAAGTCACCGTGATGGGCGTCTGGGACGCACCCGCAGAAGCACGCATTATCTCAACCGAGATTGAGAATTGGAGGAGCAAAGGCCGCAGCTATAATGACATCGCCATCCTTGTGCGGGCCTCGCGCCAAATGCGCAGCTTTGAAGAGCGCTTCATCCAGCTCGGCCTGCCCTACCGCGTGATTGGCGGACCGCGCTTTTTCGAACGCCTCGAAATCCGTGACGCTCATGCCTATTTGCGTGTCATAACCTCAAACACAGACGATCTCGCCTTTGAGCGTATCGTGAACACACCCAAGCGAGGCATCGGTCAAACCACGGTGCAAAAGCTACAACGCGCGGCCCGATCTATGAATGTGTCGCTCGAAACAGCCACGCGCGAGCTGACAAAAACCGACGAAATTCGCGGCAAAGCCCGCACATCCCTGAAAGCTTTCATCCTTGATATTGACCGTTGGCGGGCGGAATCCCAGCAAATCAGCCACACAGAGCTGGCCGAACGAATCCTCGATGAAAGCGGCTATACGCAAATGTGGCGCGATAAAAAGGATGCGAAATCCGCCGGGCGCTTGGAGAACCTCAAAGAATTGGTCCAGGCCATGGGCGAGTTTGAAACCCTCTCCGCCTATCAGGAACATGTCAGTCTCGTGCTCGATGTCGAGCGCGGGCCACAGGAAGAAGAAGTCTCGCTGATGACGCTGCATTCGGCCAAGGGGCTGGAATTTCCACTGGTCTTTCTGCCCGGCTGGGAAGAAGGCGTGTTTCCGTCGCAAAAAAGCCTCGATGAAAATGGCATGGCGGGTCTGGAAGAAGAACGCAGGCTTGCCTATGTCGGGCTGACGCGGGCGCGTGAACAGGCCAAAATTTATTTTGCCGCCAACCGACAGGTTTACGGCAGCTGGCAATCCTCCCTGCCCTCGCGCTTTATCGACGAGCTCCCGCATCAACATGTCGAGGCGCAATCTGAGACCGGCTATTATGAGCAAGCCCGCTATAATGTCGGCAGCGCGCGCGGCTTCGCCTCAGGCAGCTTCACCGATAGTTTTGATAATGACAGCTATGACTATGACCGCAATGCAAGCCGCGGCTATAACTCTCCGGGCTGGAAACGCTATCAGAAAAATAAAGGCCGCGTGATTGACGGCACGGTCAAACGCAAAGCCAAGGCGGTCACCGCGTCATCCAATTTCAAAGTCGGCGAACGTATCTTCCACCAAAAGTTTGGCTATGGCACCATCACATCCTCAGACGGCGGCAAGCTGTCTGTGGCTTTTGAAAAAGCCGGTGAAAAGAAGGTGTTAGAGGGCTTTGTTGAGCGGGTTTAATATTCGTTAGCGCCAATTGAGGCTTACTAGATTACCATTTTGATCAAACTCAGGATTTAGCCCAACAGCTACCATAATGTCTTTTAATTGATTCAAATAATGCGTGTTCTGGCTATCCAAGCTAGCTGCCTCAATCCGGTTTTGGACGATATTTTGTATATCCTTGGCCTGTTGCTGCGATATTCCAAGCTCTCTTAGAGTATCATAATAATCAGAGATCTCTAAAACCGAGCCGGTATTTTTGGCTAAAACATTCCAGAATTCGTAGATATCTTTATCACCGATCGCTTTGTCAGTGATCAGCATGAGTAATGCCCCACAATCATATAGCCGACTACGGGATCCCCCGCGAAAATGATCCGGTCGACCCACCAGCGCGCCAGAACAGGTCTCATACTTATTAGCGAATTCCTTCATGACGTCTTGATCATTAAGACGTCCAATTTCGTATAAAACATATAATTCAATGAGGTCGGCGGTCCCCTCAAACATCCAAGACGATTTTATATCTTTCTGGGGAATATCTTGCTGTTGAAAAATGTGCACAAATTCATGCGCGAATAATTGTGCTAACTCGTTACTGACTTGGGGCACATTTCTAGAATGTATATCTCCCTGATACTCCATCACAATGGCCTCGCCGTCCAATGCCACGCCGCCGCCCCACACAAGCGGTATCCCTAAGTCCCGATACAGCATAACAGTTTGAGGTGTTGTCTCTAATTTGCTATTCCATTTGCTAGAGAGATAAGTCTTGATTTTTTCAACGTCTGAAAGAAACGAGCGTCTAATTTCACTATTCATTGTCCTGTCAACAATTACGTGACCACCAATATTTTGCCCATCATCCGCTAAGTAAATATACATGTCGTCAAGAGCATCAAATTCAAGCAATCCATCGGTGACCTTACCCGTAAGGACACGATGGGGTCGTTCAAATCCCAATTTTAAAATATGGGATTTGATATTTGACCTTTTGAGTATTTTTCGAATATCGCCGTCTAATTTCACGACTTTTTTCACATTTTTAAATGGCAATACAACAAATTCACTTGAAGAAATTACGGCACCACCATCCTGTGATCGTGAGGAGGTAATCCCACTTCTCTTCAACCATCGCTCTGCCGGTAATATTTCAAATTGAACCTGCTGCTTTGGCTTATCAAACACAACCGTATCCAAGCCGGCAATTGACTGTATCGTTACGTCTGGATCCAAAGCTTTCCAGTAGCGGCTATGATGACTCGTGCCTTGCACCATAAACAGGAAACCCGCGCGAGGTTTGGAGAATGAATAGGTGGCTATCCATGCCTCACCATCTGACGGCGCAAGCGTGACCTCTATATCCGCCGCATTTGCTGGATTTGACCCAAACAAGACGACAAGCCATGATATAATAATAAAAAATCTGATGACCCTAATATGGGAGAGCCAAGCCAGAGCCGTCAAGTTTAGAAAACACGCTTGAACCAGAAATT
>CAZPLJ010000048.1:0-1610 GCA_964587545.1 uncultured Caulobacterales bacterium
TTAGGTCTCCTGTGGGAGGCCGGATCACACGGGCACGTCCCATTTGATCATGATGCTTCGTCAAGCTCAGCATGAGGAAGTACAATTTTAAAAACTTCAGAGTCAGATGACAGGGTAAATCCGTCTTACTCCGCCGCGTCGAGAAATTCCTCGGAAGGTGTCCAGCGCAGCACGGGTTTACGCGCAGCCTGCGTTTCATCAAGTCGGCGTTTCGGCGCGAGCATAGGCGCGGCCTTAAAGCTATCGACGTCGCCAGACTTGGCGCGCTCGACCAGACCCCGCATCGAGGCAATAAAACGATCCAGTTCTTGTTTGGACTCCGACTCGGTTGGCTCAATCAGCATAGCCCCATGCACAACCAGAGGGAAATACATGGTCATAGGGTGATAGCCTTCATCAATCATAGCTTTGGCAAAGTCCAACGTCTCAACCCCTGTCTCTTTGAGGAAACGATCATCAAACAGCGCTTCATGCATGCAGGTGCCGTCAAAGGCGGTAGTCATAATGTCTGAGAGGCTGGCCTGAATATAATTGGCGTTGAGCACCGCATCTTCAGTGGCCTGCTTCAAGCCGTCCGAGCCATGGCTCATCATATAGGTCAGGGCGCGGCTATACATGCCCATCTGGCCGTGAAAGGCACACATGCGTCCAAAGCTTTTCTCATCCGGATGTTCAACAAGGCGGTAGTCATCGCCCGCTTTGATAACATACGGCACGGGCGTATGGGCTTTTAGGGCATCAGATAATACGGTCGGTCCCGAACCGGGACCGCCGCCGCCATGCGGTGTGGAGAAAGTTTTATGCAAGTTGAGATGCATCGCATCAATGCCGAGATCGCCGGGCCTGACCCGCCCGACAAGCGCGTTGAAATTGGCGCCGTCACAATAAAAATACCCGCCGGCTTTATGGATCAAGTCGGCGATCTCGATAATGTCGCGCTCAAAAAGCCCGCATGTGTTGGGGTTGGTGAGCATGATGCCAGCTATGTCATCGGACTTTTCCGCGAGCTTGGCTTTGAGCGCGTCCATATCAACGCGGCCTGTGGCATCAGCCGGAATGTCATCACAGGTAAAGCCGCATTGCACGGCGGTCGCCGGATTCGTGCCATGGGCGCTTTCTGGCACAAGCACGCGGCGTCTTTGATCTTCGCCGTCAGCATCAAGCCGGGCGCGAATGGCCATCATTCCGCAAAGCTCTCCGTGCGCGCCCGCTTTTGGGGTGAGCGCGACTGCGGGCATACCTGTAAGGGTGGTGATCCAATGGGCGAGCCTATGCATCAGCTCAAGCGCGCCTTGGACTGTGCTTTGGGGTTGCAGGGGATGCACATCGGCCAAACCGGGAAGACGCGCGACTTTTTCATTAAGCCGCGGGTTATGCTTCATGGTACAGGACCCAAGCGGATAAACGCCCAGATCAATGGCGTAATTTTTTTGGCTTAGGCGCACATAATGGCGCATGGTTTCCGGCTCGGATAATCCGGCCAGACCAATATCGCCTGAGCGGGCCGTTGGTCCTAAGCGCGATTGGGTGCCTTTGGGTTCAGGCAAGTCAACGCCTGTGGTCTCAAGCGAACCGATTTCAAAGATCAGTTTTTCAGCTTGAGAGAGGCC
>CAZPLJ010000048.1:1710-19548 GCA_964587545.1 uncultured Caulobacterales bacterium
CCTCCGAGAGGGCTGTGACAAAGGCATCTATATCCTCTTGCGTGGACGTCTCTGTCGCGCAGACCAAAAGCAGATCTTCTTGATCGCCGGTGAGACGAGAGACGGGGACGCCGCCAAGAATTTGTCTCGCAGCGAGAGCCTCGATGACGTCTGCGGCTGGCTTGGACAGCTTGACGGTGAATTCATTAAAGAAGGTCTCATTGAGCACCTCTGCGCCGCTTATCGCGCCAATCTTGTCAGACAGATCACAGGCCGTTTCGTGATTAAGAGCGGCGAGGCGTTTAATACCAGCATCTCCCAGGAGGGTCATGTGAATGGTAAACGCCAGACAGCAAAGACCGGAGTTGGTGCAAATGTTTGATGTCGCTTTTTCGCGGCGAATATGCTGCTCTCGGGTGCTAAGTGTGAGCACAAATCCACGCTCGCCATTGGCGTCAACCGTCTCGCCACAGATGCGTCCGGGCATTTGACGAACCAGTTTATGACGTGTCGCAAAAAGACCCACATGCGGCCCGCCAAAATTAAGGCCAACGCCGATGCCTTGGCCTTCGCCAACGACAATGTCCGCACCCTGCTCGCCGGGCGGGGTAATCGCGGCCAGCGCGACGGGCTCTGTAAAGACGGCGATCAAGAGCGCGCCTTTCGCGTGAGCGGCCTCAGAGATCGGAGCCAAGTCGACAATCTCGCCGTAAACATTGGGGGACTGCACCACGACGCAGGCCGTGTTGTCGTCAATTTGGTCGATGACACTCATGTCCGTCCCAAAGACGGCACCATCTGTGGCGATGTCTATGTTTTGAGTTGAGGCCACAGTTTTGGTGGCACTGGCATAATGCGGGTGCAGACCGGGGGCGAGGATGGCTTTGCGTTTTTTACCGCGCGCCACTCTTACGGCCATTACGACGGCTTCAGCGCAGGCGGTGGAACCGTCATACATAGAGGCGTTGGCGACTTCCATCCCGGTAAGAAGCGCGACCTGGGTTTGGAACTCAAACAAGGCTTGCAGCGTGCCTTGGGAAATTTCGGGCTGGTAAGGTGTGTAAGCGGTCAGGAATTCTGAGCGTTGAATGAGATGATCGACTGTGGCCGGGATATGATGGCGATAGGCGCCCGCACCGCAAAAGAAGGGCACCGATCCGGCAGAGACAGATTTATTAGACAGCGCCGTCATATAGCGATCAACGGCTTGCTCGCTTTGGTGAGTCGGGAGATCGATAAGGTTTTTAAGCCGCGCGGCCTTGGGGACATCTTCAAATAAAGCATCGATATTAGCCACACCAACTTTGGCCAACATGGCCGCGCGGTCGCTATTATTTAAAGGGAGGTAACGCATTATAAGGTCTCACAAAATGCCTTATAGGCCGCTTCGTCCATCAGGCTATCCAGCTCCGAGGCGTCCGAGAGTTTCAGCTTGAAGAACCAGCCTTTACCAGCCGGGTCTTCATTGACAGTTTCCGGTGCGTCTTCGAGCGTGCCATTGGTTTCGGTGATCTCGCCGCCAACGGGGGCGTAGACATCAGAGGCCGCTTTGACAGATTCGACAACGGCGGCATCATCACCTTTGGCAAAGTTTGCGCCAATATCTGGCAGCTCGACAAAGACGATATCGCCCAGCGCCTTTTGGGCATAATCGGAAATTCCGACAATGCCTATATTGCCGTCAATTTTGATCCATTCATGGTCTTCTGTGAATTTTAGCATCAGCTCTCTCCTCGGTAATAAGTGTGGGGAACAAAAGGTAATTTGATAACTTTGGCCGGGCGGGCTTTGCCGCGCACGATCAGCTGTAATTCAGTGCCGGCTTTGGCGTTTTCGCGGGTCACATATCCCATAGCGACAGGGCCACCAACGGAGGGCCCAAATCCGCCGGATGTTATTTCACCAATAGGATTGCCGTCCATGTCTTGAATTTCGGTGTGTGCGCGAGCAGGCGCACGGCCTTCGGGCTGAATACCGACAAGGCGCTTGCTTTGTTTATTGGCGATATCAGCTTCGACCCGCTTCGCTCCGATAAAGTTAGCGCCTGTACGGCGATGTTTTTGAACGGACCAAATCAGTCCCGCTTCAATGGGTGAGACGCTTATATCGATATCATTGCCGTAAAGGCACAGGCCGGCCTCAAGTCTCAAACTGTCCCGGGCGCCAAGGCCGATCATTTCAACATCGTCGGAACTCAGCAAGATGTCCGTGAGTTTTTCAACATCCTCATGTTTGACGCTAATCTCATACCCGTCTTCGCCCGTATACCCCGAACGCGAAACATGAGCCCAAATCCCCTCAGTGAGCATCACGTCTGTGCTGGTCATAAAGACGAGCTCTGTGACCACCGGATTTAACGCACCCAAAACGTCAACGGCCTTCGGGCCTTGCAAGGCGATGAGAGATAAGCTGTCATCTTTGACAGACATTGTGACACCCTCTGGAAGGTGTTTAGCGATATGGGCATAGTCTTCGGTTTTGCAACCCGCATTGACCACAAGATAGAGCGTGTGATCATATCCTTCCAGACCAAGGCGCGAAATCATCAAATCATCCAATATACCGCCGTCTTCATTGAGGAATTGGGAGTAACGTTGTTGACCAGGTTCAAGATCTTGAAGACTAGCGGGGACAAGGGCTTCGAGGGCTTTGGCCGCCGTTGCATATGTCCCGTCATCCGCCGAAATGAAACATTGCCCCATATGTGAGACATCAAATAGACCACATTTTTCGCGAGTATGCAGATGTTCTTTGAGGACACCAAGCAGGTATTGCACAGGCATATCATAGCCAGCAAACGGCACCAATTTTGCGCCAAGTGCGATATGTTTTGCATGAAGCTGCGTGGTTTTAAGGTCTGACATAGGCACACTCCAACCCGAAGGTTAATTGTGCCACCCGCTGTCTTTTGGGCCTGAGAGATTTACTCCGTCGGCAGGGCGTTTCACCTAATCACCCGCTTTCCAGCGTTTTAATTTCAAATGGTCCATTATGCCTGAGCGTTTCCGGTGGCGGTTGCGCCTTCGGCGATGCGACTATTATGGTTTCGCATACTCTCCCATCTGTAATTATAATGTTGCTTTATAATCTTGAAAAAGTCAATTCTTAATGATTGCCTTGACCGTTTAAAGACACGCTGGCAGGGGGCTATATGTCAGACTCACCCGAAACCGATGAAAAAAGAGGCCTTAGTTTTTGGCCGCTCATGGGGGCGGCGCTCACACTCATTTTTGTTTGGGGCACGGCATTTAATTTAATCGCCGTGGGCATCCGATATGTTTCGCCCGTTTGGCTGGTTGTGATTAGGTGTTTTATCGGGTCAATTTTAGTGTTTCTCTATATGTATGTGCAAGGCAAGAGATTACCGGAAATAGCGGACCAGCGTTGGGTGTGGTATTCGGTTTTAGGCTTTATTGGTATCACACTGCCGTTTATTCTAATCTCAACGGCTCAGTTGAAAATTGATAGCGGCATAAGCGCTATCTTGGTCGCCGCCATGCCGATTATTACGATTATCCTGGCACATTTTTTCGCTGAAGAACCTTTAAGTTGGCAGAAATTTGTGGGGTTCTTAATTGGTTTTATCGGGATAGTTTTACTCTTTTTACCCGACGATTTTTCTTTCAATCTCGTAGACCATTGGGAGTATCAGCTGCTTATTTTGCTGGCAGCATTATGTTATGCGATGACGACAGTTATGGCGAAACGTGCCCCGCAAACCGACTCAGTGGTTGGTGCTGCCATGATGTTAATTGCGGCGGCTGTTTTCTCGGGAATTGCTGGAGCGTTTGAAGGCTTGCCTCAATGGCCTATCGCTCTTCCAGGATGGTTGGCGTTAATAGGTCTAGCTGTGGGATCTACGGCGATAGGGACGATTTTATATTTGTTTGTCATCGAAAGAAATGGACCTTCCACACTTGCAAAGATCAATTATTTCCCTCCTGTTGCCGCCGTGTGTGGGGGGGTGTTTTTCCTAAACGAGCCTTTTACATGGCAAATCGGTGCGGCGTTTCTGGTAATCTTATTTGGGGTCGTAATCGCGCGTTCATAGTAACTAACCAAATAGATTCGATCTTATTTTTCTAAAAAATGTCAATGTTGGTTTTTCGAATAAAAACCAGAGACACGCAGCTACGAAAATAGAAGATAAAGGCATTAAAATTGCCATCGCGATATTATCCAACGGTCCCGTTATCGTAAATTTTCGCCAAATGTACCCGATGACGCTAAGGGTTAAAATATGAGATAAATAGAGAGAGTATGACCAATCTCCTAAAGCAGATGACCATTTGGCTAGATGAACACGATTTAGGTCCAATGCTGCCAGCCCGTAAACGACTAACATGGCGGGAACACCGAAAAATAAAACGCGCTCCCAATTATTCGGATACTCCAGCTTGGATAAGGTATAGCCAAAATATGCAATAGCCGAGATATAAAATATAGCGCCGATGAACAAAGTCGATCGCCCTCGAGCACCACGGCTATGAATAAATAAAAATCCAGCGAGAGCCCCTAAGAAAAACTCGAGGCTTAGAGGATTAAAAATTAGCAATAGTTCTGGGGACGTTGTACCGAGCGTCATTAAATGACCGCCTGTGACGGCTATGCTCCATAAGATGAGCGACGGAATTAACCAACGTCGGGGCAAAAGAAGAATAAAGACAAAAATAATATAGAAATAAAGTTCATGTATTAAAGTCCAAGCAACTTTTAACATGGGTAATGTTTGGTCCGGCCAAAGAAAAAATGATTTGATGAAATTGGTTTTGTCCGGATCCACATTAACCAAATTAGGGTTTGCCCACCACATAATAAAAACAGCGCCAGCAATGAGCCAATAAATGGGATAGATTCGTGTGACGCGTGCAAATAAAAATTTCAAGGAGGTTTTTATACCTCTATTTTCATTCTGGGTAACATAGACCATTATAAAACCTGAAATAACGAAAAAGAGATCAACGCCACTAATGCCGAGGCGAAAAAATGCCGGCAGAAAAGAATCGCCACCATGTTTAATTTCCATCACGGGTAAATGTGAAATAACAACGAGCAAGGCGGCTATACCACGAAGCGTTTGAATGTTTGAAAGCTTATGTGGGACTTGAGACGTCATATACTTTCATACAAAAAAGGCCCCCGAGAGGAAGGCCTAATTTACATGAAATCGTTTTATATTTTAGTTTAAAACTTTTCCCATTTGAGCAATGCCGTCGCTGACCAACCTTGAGTGATCCGTTGTCTTTAGGTTTTTCTTCAAAAGGTTTTCAGCAGCCTCTATGGCAATGTCTGCGGCTTTTGCTCTGACTTCGGTTAACGCCTGAGCTTCTGCATTAGCGATTTTCGCTTCAGCTAGAGCCGCGCGACGCTCAAGGCGTTCAGATAGGTCCTTACGGGCATTCACGGCCATATTTTCCGCGTCCTGCTTAGCTTGGGTGACAATCTCTTCGGCTTGTTGTTCGGCCTCTTTTTGCTTTCTTTGATAAGACGCAAGAAGGCTTTGAGCCTCTTCGCGCAAACGTCGGGCTTCGTCTAAGTCCTCACGAATTTGGTCAGCGCGGTCATCCAGCGATTTAGCGATAGCTTTATGAGCCCCTTTCCAGATAACCAAAGCTAGAAATAAAAGCACGCATAAGGCAACATAATGGCTTGGATTTAGATACCAAGGCGTTCCAGCGGCAGCAGCTTGAATTAACATGACTTAGCCCTTCAAACTCGAAATTGCTGATTTGATCTGCGATGTGCTGGCTTTTAGACTTCCAAGCTTTTCAACGATCGCTGAGACAGTATCTTCAGCTACCGTATCAATCTTTGAAAGGGCTGATGCTCTAATCTTGGAAATACGTTCATCGGCTATGGCTTGCTTATTGGCAAACTCAGCTTCAGCTGCTTCAATTTCCTGCTCAACTTCGGCATCTACAGATTTGCGTGTTGTTTCCGCTATATTATGAGCCTTAGCTTTAGCGGCCGCTGTCACGCGCTCATACTCCAAGAGCGCCTGTTCGGCGTCTTTTTGCATCCGAGACGCCGTATCCAAGTCGTCTGCTATCCGGTCCGAACGCTCACTTATTCCCTTGCCGATACGCGGCAGAATAAAGTTAGCTAGGACAAAATATAAAATACCAAAGGTTAAAATCAGCCAGAATATCTGACTTCCCCACGTCGAGAAATCAAATTGCGGTAGGCCGCCTGAGGCAGCCTCTTTGGCATATGTATTTTCTGCGGCCATCTAGGCCTCCTGTTTAAGCGGCGTACAGGATGATCATCGCCAGAGCGAAACCAAACAGACCTGTCGCTTCACAAAGCGCAAATCCGAGAAGAAGGTTTGTGCGCTGTGAGGCAGCTGCTGACGGGTTTCTCAATGCACCAGATAGGTAATTACCAAAGATATTACCAATACCGACACCAGCTCCAAGTAGGGCTAGGCCAGCAATGCCGGCTCCAATATATTTTGCTGCTTCTGCTTCCATTTTAGGTCTCCATTAAAAGCAATTAGTGATGAACGTGATAAACGTCGTTAAGATAAACACATGTCAGGATAGCAAACACGAAAGCCTGCAAACCGGCGACAAGAAATTCCAATGCGACAATAGCTGTGGTGCCTAAAATAGGCACGATGGCAGCGAGGCCAAATAATGCACCTTTGCTAACAAGAAAGGCGATGAAAATTGCGAATATTTTTAGGATCATATGTCCTGCCATCATATTTGCAAAAAGCCGGACGGCGAGCGTAATAGGTCGGCTCAGAAAAGATATAATTTCGATTGGAATGATAATTATATACATTGCAGCAGGTAGACCGGACGGTGCGAAAATTTTGAACCAGCTCAATCCATTTTTCCAAATGCCCGCAACGATAACCAAAATAATTGTAAAAACCGCCAAAGCCATAGTCACGGCCAAATGTGACGTCGTTGTAAAGGCATAAGGGCTCATGCCGATCAAATTGGCGAATAAAATAAAGAAGAATATAGTAAATATATAAGGGAAGAACTTCATCGCTTCTGGCCCGGTCGTGTCTTTGACCATGTTTGCTATGAACTCATAGCACATTTCACCAAGGGATTGTAATCTACCCGGGATGAGTTTTCCTTTGGTTGTAAGAGCAAAAAATCCGATAATCATTACGCAAGCGACGACCATCCAAAGGGACGCATTAGTGAAAGTCGTATCTAAAAATCCGATTTTGACGCCCTCAATTTTGGACGTAATCTCGAATTGCTCCATTGGGTCGGCCACGGCCTTCTCCTAATTCTGGCAGCTAACTTTTGTTTTGCCGTTCCAGTCTCTCTAATTCTTCTTTTTCCATCTTTGCGACAAGACGGAATGTATTTCTCATCCCAGTGGCCGTTCCAAAAACCAGTCCGACCAAAGTAAAAATCGGCCGCGTTCCGGTGAGGTAATCTAGGCCATAACCTAGAGCCGTACCGACAAGTACGGCCACCACCAATTCGGTACTAATGCGCCATGCAATCCCAAGAAGCGACCCATCATGGTCTTCAACGGGAAATTCGTCACTTTCTCCTTTAGCTTCGCTCAGGCGCTTAGCTAAATCGTCCAGATCAGATGTGTCCGAAGACGTGGGTATATTACCGTTCTTAATAGACATGCTGCGTACCTGCTTCCCAGTCCCCCAGAAAGCGCGCGAAACTTACTCGCGCGCCCCATTTAAGTCAACTCGACTATAAAACCGTTAAGTTATTGAAAATAATATATTTTTTAAGAAAAATAGTAAGTGCGACAATTCTGCTCGTTTTCCCGATCAATATCGGTATTTTCCCGTTAAAATGCGGGCAATTTAACGGTCATAATTATAGGGTGATGATCGGAGGAGGTTTTTTTTAGAGTTTTACTGTCAATAACGTCTAAATTTTCACTGACTAAAATATGGTCAATAGGAATTCCGAGTAATGGCCGATTAGCGGGCCACGTAATACTCCACCTTGGGTCATGACTACGTTTTCCGGGTAGATTGGTAAACATAGGGCCCCAAGGGGTCATATTAAAATCGCCCATTATGACAAAATGAGTTTCCGCCTTGAGGATATCAGCCATAGTATCGATAACAATATTTCTCTGTTTTGTTGTTTTTGGTGAAATGGGTATCATCGGATGTCCAATAACAACGCTAATATTGTTAATTTGGGCCTTTATAACAGCGCGTTTATGTCGTCCCGAAGATTCGGGTATAACCACCTTTTGTGATAAAATTTTGTCTTTGCTAAAGATCGCAAGGGCGCTGCCTAAAGATTTTCCACTGTGATCGCGTGTCAAATTTGCTTGGAAGGTATATTGTGGCAAAGTTGAGTTAAGTCTTTTTATATCATGACCATAAGGCGCTTCGGACATGCCGATTATGTCCGGATCATATGTGTCAATAATCGGTTTTAAGTCTGTTAAAGCCTTGGGATCACTATGCATATTTGCAAATAGCACAGTGACACAATTTGCAGCACATAGGTCTAAACTGGGTTTATGGTAATTGCTAAACGTAAAGAATGGCCAAAAAGCGCAAGCCCCGAACATAAAAACTACCGGCACAAAGCGACCAGAATATTTCAAACCTATAATAAAGAACAAAGGAAAGAGAATAATCAACTGTTGGGTAAAACTGGCAAAAAGTTCAAATGGCCAATTCGTTCCAAAAAGATCGAGATTGGAAATTATAACTAAAATCAGGACTAGCGCGTAGACTGCTAAAGCTAATCGGGATACGGTTTTAAGAATTGGGTTATTCAGCAACTAACTTCGCGGCCCGCTCTAATTCCATGGAGATCAGCTGAGACACGCCTTGTTCGGCCATAGTCACACCAAATAGACGATCCATACGGGACATAGTCACCGCATTATGCGTAATCGCAATAAATTTGGTTTTGGTCTGACGCGTCATTTCATCGAGCAAATTACAATAGCGCGCAACATTGGCATCATCTAACGGGGCATCCACCTCGTCGAGCACGCAAATCGGGGCCGGGTTTGACAAGAATACAGCAAATATCAAAGCCGTCGCCGTTAAGGCCTGCTCTCCCCCAGACATAAGCGACATCTGACCGAGTTTTTTGCCCGGTGGTCGGGCCATCACTTCTAGACCAGCTTCAAGCGGATCATCAGATTCGGTTAGCGCAATCGCCGCTTCCCCGCCTCCGAATAAAGTTGTGAATAGTTGCCCGAAATGCCCGTTCACAATATCAAAGGCTTTTAACAAACGCTCACGGCCTTCACTATTTAGCTCATCAATGCCTTCACGCAATCGGGCGATCGCAGCTAACAGGTCGGTGCGTTCCTCATTCATAGCAACAAGACGTTCTTCCTGCTCCTCAGCTTCAACATCGGCGCGTAAATTTACGCCTCCCATGCGCTCACGCTCTTTTTGAAGTCGTTCGAGCTTACGCTCAATATCGGTCTCACCAAGATTACTTTCGGGGGACAGCTCACCCAAATGAGAACTTAGCTCTGAAGGCTCACAAGACAAAGTTTCGCCGATACGAGCCTGGGTTTCAGTGATACGTTCTTGTGCAGCCGTTAGCCGGGCTTCGGCGGCAGCACGCTGTTCCCGGGCTTGGCTATGCGCTCCCTCGGCCTGACGCGCCTCTTCTTCGGCCGATTTCAACAAGGCTTCGGCCGTCGCCAGAGTATCAGCTGCATTGCTACGGCGGGCCTCAGCCGCTTCGAGTTCCGAAAATAATTTCTGACGACGTTCTTCAAACTGATCAGGGCCATTTGTTGCGGCTTGATGCGCAATGTTCGCGGCATCTAGTCGACCTTGTAATGTCGTGACACGTTCCTTGGCTGTTGCACTTCGCGAGGCCCAGTTTTGACGCTCCGTTTCAACAGCCGACAAACGTTCGGCGCGGGCTTCAGATTCGTTTTTCAGGCTGCGCCATGTTGCATTTGTTTCGTCAGCTTTTTCGCGAGCCTCGGACAACTTGTTTTCCAACGCGGAAAGTTCACCGCTTAAGCTTTCACCTGTATCAAGCGTTTCAAGTGTTTTTGTCGCGTCAGCATGCTGGTTTTTAAGCTCAGTAATTTCTCGCTCCAACCGGGATAACCTCTCTTGGGTTGCTGTCTTTTGGGCATTTTCATGTGCCATATCTGTTTGATATTGTGTAAGAGCAGCCTGGGCGGCGCGTTCCTTGCGTTCAATTTCAGAAAGAGTTTTACGGGCATCCCTCGTGGCTTGCTCTGCAAGTTGACGTTTCTGACGAGCCGTTTCAAAGGCCGTCTTGGTGGTCTCGACGGCCTTGACGCCAGTCGCAATCTCAATCTCTAATTCGGTGAGACGTGTTTGCTGAGCCAAACGGATAGCGGCAGATGTTTCTGCGCCCGCATCAACTTCCAAACCATCCCATCGCATCAAGCGTCCGGTTTTTGTTACAAGACACTGCCCTGGATTTAACTGATCTTTTAGTCGATCTATATCAGCCTCACTTGCGATGCCGATTTGAGATAGACGAGCTTCAAGCTCATGCGGGGCTTTGACATAATCTAGAAGAGCTTTGATTCCGCCCGGCAGACTTTGTGTTGGAGCTTGGGCGCCTAGCCAACGAATAGGCGCGGCTTCTGCAATCGCCGCGTTGACGTCTTCCCCCATCGCAACGGCTAACGCTTGTTCAAAACCTTTTTCAACTTCAATTTTTGATAAAGCCGGCACCCATTCAGCCTTGGACCCCCGCTTTAAAACATTTTCCAGTGCTGATTTTTCGGCTTCCAGCTTTGTCAGGGATTGTCGCGTCTCAGATAATGTTTCCCGTGCATCTTGATCGGCACTTTCAGCTGATTGTCTAGCCGTAATAAGATTTTGCTCGTTAATCCGCGCGGTTTCAAGTTCGCCTAAGGCGTCCTGCGCGGCGGCCACGAAAAGGTTCTCACCCCCGCCAGCCTGACCTTTGTTCATAAGGGAGGCTAGCTTGTCTTTAGCCTCCGTCTCCTCGGATCCGAATTTTTCTAAACGGTAAGATAAAGAGGCAACATCACGCTCTGCGGCCTCATATCTAGCGGTGACTTCCGCGTCCTTACGCATAAGCAAGTTAAACTGTGTTTCAACATTTGTCCGCGCAGAGAGAGCCAATTTGGCTTCGTCTTCAGCCGCGTCCAAGGCTGCGCTAATGTCTTTGAGTTTTGACAAGGCTTCAAACTCAATATCAAGACGGGTCGTCGCTGTAGACGCATCCTCAATAATGGCCGTCTCTCGGGCGAGGTCTGAGCGGATTTGTTCAAGCCGGGCTTCAAGTTTTGTGACTTCAGACTTTGCTGTGTTTTCATCGAGCTCTAATTGCTCTTTAGCAGCATTTAATCGGGCGAGCACAGCCGCCGCAATAATCTGCTCTTCGCGTTTCGGGTCCAATGTTTCGGCAAGCTCAGCGGCTTTTCGTGTAAGCTCGGACGCTGTCTTTGCTGTATCCTCGACGCGACTCCCACAGACCTTAAGGGCTTCTTGAGAGGCCGATAAGGTCTCAAGTGCTAATTCCCAGCGCTTTAACCATAGCAAGGCTTTAAATTCGTTTATTTCGCCCGCGAGCCTTTTATACCGTGTTGCTTGTCTGGACTGACGCCTTAAAGATGTCAGTTGGCTCTCTATTTGAGCAACAATATCATCTAGGCGAGAGAGATTGGTTTCCGCGGCTCGCAAACGTAATTCCGCTTCATGTCGGCGCGTATGTAAACCCGAAATGCCCGCAGCTTCTTCCAAAATGCGGCGACGATTGGATGGCTTAGCCGCAATCAGCTCATTAATTTGACCCTGCCTGACAAGGGCCGGAGAATTGGCCCCCGTGCTGGCATCTGCAAAGAGAAGCTGGATATCTTTTAGGCGAACGGTTTGCCCATTGACTTGATATTTGCTGCCTTTGCCTTTTGTAATGATGCGGGTAACTTCAAGCGTATCATTATCATTGAAAACTGATGGCGCGATACGAGCCCTATTATCAACCGTTAATGTGACATGAGCTTGATTTCGGCCTGGTCGGGAATTGGTGCCGTTAAAAATAACATCATCCATGCCTTTGGCGCGCATGGCCTTAGCGGAATTAGCCCCCATGACCCAGCGAATAGCTTCTAAAAGGTTGGATTTTCCACACCCATTGGGCCCAACAACACCCGTTAAACCCGGCTGGATAACAAAGTCTGTTGGATCAACAAATGATTTGAAGCCAACAAGCTTGATCTGGTCAAAGACAAGCGAGCCCATGATTATTTTTCAGTAGCCTCTGATGCTGTTTCGGCATCAGCTTCAGGGACGCTCTCGCCGAGTAAAGGTAAGATGATCTCATCAAAATCTTCCATTTTGAAAGCTTTGCGTTTCTCACCATTTATAAAAAAGCTTGGCGTGCTTGTAACGCCGGCATCTATCCCGCCTTGAACAACGGCCTCATATTTGGCGTTTTCTTCTTCATTGGCTATACACGCTTCAAAGTCATCTTCGGATAGACCGGCCGCCTTGGCAATATTAATATATTCTTCCCTGATATTATCGGACCGAAGGATCACAGGCTGACGTTGAAACTGCAGAGAAATATTTTCCATAAATTTGGTTTCATCGGCGCAGTTGGCAATCAAAAAGCCTGCGCGCGCCAAGTTTTCTGGTTGAGTCGGGAACTCACGAAAGATGAAACGTATTTTTCCGCTATCAATATATTTTTTCTTAAGGTCAGGATAAACCGATGTATGCCAATTGGCACATGCAGGACAAACAACGGAAGCATATTCTACCACCGTAACATCCGCGTCAGGATTTCCAATGGCGTGATCGCCAACCACTTCATGCTCAGACATGCCGCTTGGTGAATTCGTGGCCTTGGCCGTGTCATCCCCGCAACCGCTAAGCAACAATATAGCTGCTATACTGGTAATAGCTACAGATTTAGAATACGAATCAAAAAAGCGTCGGGTCATAGTGGTCACACTCTCGCAGTTGGTTTTCAAACGCAAGATGTCTGCTAACCTTTTGTTAATTTATTAACAAGTGATTAAAAATTTCTATTTTTCCGAGAGTGTAGACACATTTGGAGTTGTGTTCTGAGCGATAACTTCGGCCAGTTTTTCTGATGTTGCTTCACCTTGAAGCTTCTCGCCATTGACAAAAAAGGCGGGTACACCCGTCATACCTGCCGCTTGCCCACGCTTGGCTGACGTCTGAATTTTCTCCAAGAGAGCTTTGTCGGCAAAGCAGGCATCCATGGCGGCGGCGTCCTCAAGCCCGGCTTTTTGTCCAAGCGCCTCATAAGTCTCTTTGCCATTACCGGCTTTCAGGGCCGCAAATATGTCGTCTTGGTTTTGCATCTGATGGACGATGTGATCGAAGCGCTCCTCTTCAGGCGCGCAGTTAGCCAGCATAAATCCGGTATAGGCGATATTCGCCGGCGCCGTTGGAAATTCCCGTAAGATGAATTTTACATTCCCAGTATCGATCTGCTCTTCTTTGAATGTCGGCCAAACATTTTTGAACCATGCCGAACAATGCGGACAGGTGACCGAAGCATAAGCAATGATCGTGACTGAGGCATCCTCTTCGCCAACTACATGGTCGTCCGGGCTTTGTGTGAAAACATAATCAAGCTCCGAGTGATCAGGCGGAGCAAGCACACCTGATTGCGCGAAAGCTGAGCTTGAAGCTAAGACCGCTAAGGCAAATCCAAATGCTGCGACTATCTTTTTCACATTATTCTCTTTTCTGAGCCAGTATTTGGCGGCCCAAATCACTTAAGGCCGACTTTAAACCGCCCTCGTCCATATTTTCCAGAACTGAGCGCAGCTTATCTTCACCCAAGGGAGACAGGCCTTCGCGTGTTTTTGACGTGGGCGGGTTGGTTTTAATCTTGGACTGGATGACTTTAATCCGCGCAATATGACCCTCCCCCAAAAAGCCATTGACTTTATCGATGATAGCCTGACTGTTGGCCATCACCAAAGCGCCCGCTGGACCGGGGGCCGTGATTATCAGGCTGCGTCCGTCTTTGCCGCCTTGAAACTTTACAGGTTTGGAAATCTTGGCAAGCTTCTCCCCAACAATTTGGCTCCAATGTTGCGTGAGGCCCGTATGTCCACCGCCATGTTTTTTCGACAGCGGCCGCATCACCCGCGAGACAGCCTTGGCGGCATGCGGCGTGGGGCGGTATTGCGGTTTGCCGCGTTGCTGATCAAGCCAGCGCCCAATCGTTTGAGCATTTTTTCGGTTTGACGTGGACACACCCTAATTTGGCCTATTGCGATAAGGCCGTAAAGCACTCTATCTGATAAAACTGATGAAAACTTCGCAAAAAATCGTGAACATGCGGTCTGCCTTACTGAGCTGGTATGATCGACAGGGCCGGACTTTGCCGTGGCGCATTCGCCCCGAAGACCGGGCAAAGGGCATCAAACCCGATCCCTATGCGATTTGGCTGTCCGAGATTATGTTACAGCAAACCACCATCGCGCATGGCACACCCTATTGGCATAAATTCTTGGCCGAATTTCCAACTGTAACCGACCTTGCCAACGCCAACCGTGACCGGGTTCTGACCCTTTGGGCGGGACTTGGCTATTACGCCCGGGCCCGCAACCTGCATAAATGCGCGGGGATTATTCGAGACGAATATGGCGGAGCCTTTCCAAAAACTGAAGCCGAGCTTTTAAAGCTTCCCGGCATTGGCCCTTATACGGCCGCAACCATCGCCGCGATTTGCTTTAATGAACCGACCAATATTGTCGATGGCAATGTGGAGCGCGTGATAGCCCGTATATTCCGGGTGCAAAACCCACTGCCTAAATCGAAATCTGAAATCAAGACGCTCGCCGCCCCGTTGGCGGACGTGGGCAGGCCTGGAGATTATGGACAAGCCTTGATGGATCTAGGCGCGATTATATGCACGCCCCTGTCACCAAGCTGTTCGATTTGTGTATGGCAGCCCTATTGCGCGGGCTTCAAAAATGGCGACCTTTTGGAGTACCCCAAGAAATCAAAGAAGAAAAAACTCCCAATTCGATATGGAGCCGTGTTTGTTTTGACACACGATAATCAAGTCCTGCTTGAGCGCCGTCCTGATGATGGGCTGCTGGGCGGGATGATGGGCTTTCCGGGAACGGAATGGGGTGAGGAGACTAAAGCTCCTCTATCTTTTGCGCCTATCAAAGCGAAGTGGCAAAAATCCAAATTGTCAGTTCGCCATGTCTTTACCCATTTTGAACTCAGGCTCGATGTTTATCATGCATCTATTGATAAAAAGCCAGATGGCCACTGGGTTTCAATGAGTGATATCGATAATCACGCTTTGCCGACCGTGATGAAGAAAGTGCTCAAAGCGGCTCTTTAGCCCACAACTTCCATTTCCTGACGGATGACACCGCGTAACGCGTCAATCTGAGTGAGGCCTTGCGGGGTTGAAAAATGCCAAAAGGTCCAACCATTACAGGCGGCGCTGTCTTGAACATGGGCGCCGACCCGGTGGATGGAGCCTTCAAAGCCCTCAACTGACAAGCTGCCGTCCGGGCGGACCTGCGCGCTATATTTCCCGTTGGCGGAATAAAGAAATGTCCCGGGATTAATCAGACCGCGCTCAATGAGGGTGCCAAAGGGCACGCGCGGTGCGGAGCGTTTGGATTTGGTCACAGACACAGACGGCCCTTCGCCCGGTTTGATTTTATCGATGCGGCGACGCGCATGAATGATATATTCTTCTTCCAGCTCAAACCCGATAAAATCCCGACCGAGTTTTTTAGCAACCGCCCCGGATGTCCCTGTACCAAAGAAAGGGTCAACCACCACATCTCCCGGATTAGAGGTGGCCACAATGATGCGGTGGAGCAAGCTTTCTGGCTTTTGTGTCGGGTGCGCTTTTTTACCGTCAGATTTTTTGAGGCGCTCACGGCCCGTGCAAATCGGCAATGTCCAGTCTGAGCGCATTTGAACGCCGTCATTCATCATCTTCATGGCGTCATAATTAAACGTCGGACGCGCACCCTCAGATTTGGTCGCCCAGATCAATGTTTCATGCGCGTTGGTAAACCGCGTGCCGCGGAAGTTTGGCATGGGGTTTGTCTTGCGCCAAATCACATCATTTTGGATCCAGAAAAGCTGATCCTGTAAAACAGTGCCGACACGAAAAATATTGTGATAGCTGCCGATAACCCACAGCGACCCATTGGGCTTTAATATACGTTTGGCCGCCGCCATCCATTCTTGCGTGAAGAGATCATAGGCATCCATGGTATCAAACTGATCCCACTCCTCTGTCACGCCTTTGACCATGCTGTTATCCGGACGCGCGAGATCACCGCCTAGCTGTAAATTATAAGGTGGATCGGCAAAAATAAGATCCACAGACTCCTCTGGAAGCTCATTCATACCATCAATACAGTCCGCCTGTATAATCGTATTAAGGGGTAATTTTGTCATGTAAGCGCCGTTATCCTTTAGAATCATGTGTAACTTTGATCCTCGCTTGAGCTGCTTCGCCTTACTAAAATCTTAACTCGTTGAAAAATAACGAGTTTTAAGGTTTTGTTAGGAGAAGTTAATATCCACATACCCCCCTGAAAACCCCCATAAAATAAGACTTTTCCAAGCCTTGGCGTTATGCCACAAGCTTGAACATGTTTACTTGGTCTGAACTCAAATCTGTGCTGCATGTCGAGCAGTTGGACACAAATCTTTACCGAGGCAGTTCGCTTAGCCTGGGATTGACGCGTGTTTTTGGCGGCCAAGTCCTCGCACAGTGCCTGAATGCGGCCTATCGATCTGTGGACGGGGATAAGGTTCCGCATAGTCTGCATGGCTATTTTTTGCGACCGGGTGATTTCAACAAGCCGATTATCTATGAAGTTGACCCGATCCGTAATGGTAAAAGTTTTTCCACACGCCGCGTGGTCGCCATTCAAAACGGCGAAGCGATTTTTAACAGCTCTATCTCCTTTCACCGCATTGAAGATGGCCCGTCCCATCAATTTGATATGCCAGATGATATTTCTGGCCCCGAGCAAATGCCCTCTGATGCCGATGAACTTAAAAAAATATCGGCGACTATGTCCGACGAGCATAGGGAGCGGGTGCGTAGCAATCTTCTGATTTTCCCAAAAGATATTATCGACCTGCGCTCGCCCTTCATCCAGGACTTTCTCCAACCCGGCCCCCATGACCCTGAGGCTGGGTTCTGGTTTAAATTCACCAAAGATGTCGGGGATGATCCGATTATGCATCTAACATTACTCGCTTATATATCCGACAAAGCCTTAATGGCGACGGGCATACGTCCGCATGGCGTTGGGTTTTTTAAAGGCAATATGATGGGCGCCAGTCTCGATCATGCCATGTGGTTTCATGGTAATGTCGATGTCAGGGATTGGAATTATTATCATATGGAAAGTCCCCGCTCGGGACGAGCGCGAAGTTTTAATCGCGGAAGCTTTTATCATGTTGATGGCCGCCTAATTGCATCGACCGCGCAAGAAGGGCTGTTCCGGAAAATTAGACCTAAGAGTTAGTTCGGGCATTTAGGCAAAGCTAATCCTTCTATGACTCATCGCGATGCCTTATTAGATCTGGCCCGGTTGTCATCATGATATCTTGCTCCAATTAAGTCCGGGCTGCGTGAAACCCTTCTCCTTTGAGGAGAAGGTGGCGCGAAGCGCCGGATGAGGTGTTCGACTGTTTAAGATCGATCCCCTCTCCCGACCCACATGGAATGTGGGTCACCCTCTCCCCAAGGGAGAGGGCATGTGACTTCGTACCAAGACTCATCAAGTAGCCTCCTTACCGCGCGCCGGGTTTGGCCCAGAAAAATATCTGAGCGGCGGCGGCGCGCCCCAATAATGTCGGGACTGTCCCGTGTGATCGGCATCCCACTGGAATACCAAAAGCTATATTATGTTTCGTGAGAGTAAGAT
>CAZPLJ010000049.1:0-19310 GCA_964587545.1 uncultured Caulobacterales bacterium
GGTTTAGATAACTGACCCATGTGACAGTCCACCCTAAGGCCGGATCCTCACGATAAGCGCCTGCGCCCTCCGTCCCCCTGCGGAGCCGGATTTTAAATCCGGTAGACTGGTGTGAAACGAGGTCGTCGTGGAAGAAAGCATCGCCGTGTGATTCAACTCTCACGAAACAAACATATATTTAGGTCTCCTGTGGGAGACTGGATCACACGGGCTTGTCCCATTTTGATCTTGCGGGTTGCCCCAAATTGGTAATCTGCCCAACCCAACCCGCGCGCTAGCGCGGATAATTACAAAGCGCGGGTTTAACCTGCAGCTAACATGGACGCATGGGACCGCGCCTATTCCGTCCCTCTCCCCATGCCCAATCCGTCATTACCGCCCTTGTGGCGGTAATCCACAAACTGGATTGCCGGAATAAATCCGGCAATGACGAAAATAGAGAAGGATTTATTTCCCGCCTGTCATGACCAGATAGACATCCCGGACATCAAAGACGAGACTGATGAGAATAGTTGCAAATAACAGAGCGACCCAGAGGACATGGGCTTTGGCATATACCCCGTGTGGGGGCGGGTTCGCGGCGCGCGCCGACGCAGACAGCGTGCTCCGCCAGAAATAGGCGGCCAGCCACGGCCAGACGATGATATGCGGGAGAGCAAATAGATGTACATTCTGGGTCAGGGCCCAGACAAGAGTTGCGCCGATCAATGTTGCCATCGCCGTGGCAAGCCCCCACCGGCCGGTTTTATATTTGGCGATAAAGACGACGCTTAGGCTGAGCATGAGCACCATCCAACCCATCCAGATTTTTGTGGCGGCTGTCGTCTCCGCCTCCATCATGGTCAGGATTGCGTCAATATCCATACTTAGCCTAGTTTTACCCAGTTACGGCTTTGCGCCAGTAAAAGCCCCGCCAATATTATCGCCGTGGCAATCCAGAAACGCAAGGTGAGCACTTCGCCTAAAACCGCCCATCCCATCAGAGCGGCTAGCGGCGGGACGAGCAATTGGGATATGCCTGACATCATGGCGTCTAATTTGGGAAGGACGGCATACCAGACGGCATATCCCATGCCGGAGGTCACCGCGCCGGATATAATAGCGAGTATGATGCCGTCTGTTGTTATATCGGGGGTTAAAAATACCAGCGCTAATAAGGGCAAAGATAAAAGCCCCGCACGGGTGAAATTTTGAAAGGTGAGGATCAGTGGATCGCCTTTGCCGCGTCCAAGCCACGTATAGAGCCCCCAGCCTAGACCGGATAAGGCCATCAAGAAAATGCCGCCAAGGCGCGGCGTCCCGATATTAGGCCAGACCAATATGGCAAGCCCGGCTAGGGCAATCGCGGCGCCGATGACGTCCATAACATGTAATTCCCCGGAGCGGATAGAACAGACCATAATCGTGAGCTGAACAGAGGCAAACAGACAGAGCGCGCCAAGACCTGTTTCAAGCTGCAGATAGGCCAGCGAAAACATGAGCGCATAGAGCAGCAGCATGAAAGCGCCCATCCATGACCCTGAGGCGCTTTTGGGTGTGTCTTTTCGAGTGAGCTGCACGAGTATCAGCAACATTATGGCTCCCGCGACAAGGCGGATAACGGTAAACAATAATCCGCTCATTTCCCCGCTGAGGAGTGCGGCCCGGGCCAGTAAAGAATTGGCCGCAAAAGCGATAAGCGCGAGAGCGGTAAGGATAAACACTTTCATGCTCTAGCTATGCGGTGTGGGGGCGTTTTGGACAAGTCACTATTTTAGAGGATTCTAAATAACCAATGTGCAATGTTTGCTAATTTGGCTCGCTAATTTTGATAACCAAAAGTAGAAATTTTGTATATTTGGAGTCGCTTGAGTATTACCGGAAATTAACCATTCAAATTGCGTTCATGTAGATGAACATAAGGCAAGGGGGGATAATCTATTGGGAGGTAAATAATGGATTTAAGTGTTGAGGGAATTAAGGGCTTATTCGGGCCGGATTCCGTAAGTAATCTCGTGGGCTGGGGGATGAATCTTCTTCTCGCTATCGTCATTCTTTTAGTTGGATTGTGGATATCCAAAAAAGTTAAAAATGCCATCATCAAGATGTCGGAAAAAAGTCCTAATTTGGATGAGACATTATTCAAATTCCTCGCGAGTATTGCGCGTTGGATCATTATGGCATTTGTCATCATTGCGGTCTTGGGTCGCTTCGGAATTGAAACAACATCAATCGTCGCCCTATTAGGTGCTGGTGGTTTGGCTGTTGGTTTGGCTCTTCAAGGTGCCATGTCAAACGCTGCGGCTGGTGTGATGCTGATGTTATTCCGTCCTTATAAAGTCGGTGACTTTGTTGATGCGGGTGGACATTTTGGTAATGTTGAAGAGATTTCTATCTTCACAACCAATATGCAGACATTTGATAATCAGCAAATCGTCATTCCAAATGGGAAAATCTGGGGTGAAAAAATCATCAACCATAGCCATCACCCAATTCGTGGTGTCGAGATGAGATTTAACGTCGCTTATGATGATGATATCGAAAAAGCGAAAAAGATCATCAATGGTGTCTTGGCCAAGCATGAGCATATCGTATCTGACCCGGCGCCGTTCGTCGAAGTTGAAACTTTGTCTGAGCGTTCAGCTGAGTTGGTTGTCAGACCGTTTACAGACGGCGCGCATTATTTCGATGTACGCTATTCGGTACCCGAGCAAATCTTAACCGCTCTTGGTAAAGCTGGCATGACGACACCTTACCCTGTGACGCGGATGTTACAGAAGTAAGCGATAATACAGCTTAAAAAACTTAAGGCCGCTTCATGTTGAGGCGGCCTTTTCATATGGACTTAAGGGCAAAAGCGTTTTAGTCCTGCCGGACAATGAAAGAGGCGGTAAATGAGTAAAGGTCTGGTCACAGTTTTTGGCGGTTCGGGGTTCCTCGGCAAACATGTCGTGCGCGCTTTGGTGAAAGATGGCTGGAGGGTACGTATTCCGATGCGGCGTCCGCATACGGGGCAGGACCTCAAAGTCATTGGCAATGTCGGGCAAATCCAATTGGTGCAAGCCAATATTCGCTACGCTGAAAGTGTAGACCGCGCGGTTGCGGGTTCTGATGCGGTGATTAATCTGGTTGGGGTATTATTTGAGGTCGGTAAACAGAAGTTTTCTACCGTTCACTCTGAAGGTGCTGCCAATATTGCAAAGGCTGTCGCCGCTAATGCGATATCAAATATGGTCCATGTGTCGGCTATTGGCGCTGATACAGATGGCGAAAGCGAATATTCCCGGACCAAAGGCGAGGGCGAGGAAATTATTAGATCCGATGTTCCAAAAGCGGATATCCTGCGCCCATCTATCATATTTGGGCCAGAAGATCTTTTCTTTAACCGTTTCGCCGCTATGGCGACGATGGCGCCTGTTCTGCCGCTGGTCGGTGGCGAGACCAAATTTCAACCTGTTTACGCGGGCGATGTCGCGGCGGCTATCGCCAAGGTTTTAGCCCGTGGTACACAGGGCGATGTTTATGAACTTGGCGGACCGACCAGCTATAGTTTCAAAGAGCTTCTGACGTTTCTTTTAGACACCATTGACCGTAAGCGTTTATTGGTACCCGTGCCGTTTTTTGCGGCGAATGTTTTGGGTTTCATGGGCGAAATGAGCGGATGGCTACCTTTCGTAGATCCGTTCTTGACCCGGGATCAGGTCAAGAACCTCAAACTAGATAATGTTGTCGCAAAGGATGTAAAAACCTTCAAGGATTTAGGCATTGCACTGGAAACTATTGAAGCGCTTGTTCCGGCCTATGTGGAGCGCTACCGGAAACATGGACAGTTTCACGAGAGCGCAGCATAAAAGATAATATGGAGTTTAAAATGACACTTAAATCTTTACTCGCGGGCACCGCATTGCTGATATTAGCGGCTTGTCAAAATGCTGATAAGGTTACCGATACTGCCGATAATAGCGTAAAAATTAAAAATGCCGAAACCGCGCAAAATAAAGTTAAAGATAAGAAGCCTGTAAAAGCACAGGACGACGCGGCGAAAAGAAAAGCGGTCAATGCAGTTGCTAAAAAGGCGCTCAATCAGATAGTAGCCGCTCAACCTAAAGAGGTGAAAGCTCGCTTTAAATATCGCAATCCAGCTCAAACGCTGAATTTCTTTCGTATTAAGCCAGGTATGACGGTTGTCGAAATCCTACCGGGAGGTGGCTGGTATTCCAAAATTTTGATGCCCTATTTGGGGCCTGAGGGAGAGTTAGTGGCCGTCGACTATAACAAGGATTTGTGGCCGAATTTTGGCTTTGTGAACGCTGAGTTTCTTGAAAAACGTAAGACGTGGGCTGAAACATGGATTGCGGGCGCACAGGCTTGGGAAATCGAAAACGCCTCAAATCTGAACGCTTTTAAATTTGGTGAAATGCCGGCTGACCTGACAGGCAAAGCGGATGCCGTTTTGTTTATCAGAGCGCTGCATAATCTTAACCGCTTTGATCCGGCTTTTCTGGAGCAAGCGATTAATGATTCAAAAACTGCGCTAAAGCCCAATGGCTTAGTTGGGATTGTGCAACACCGAGCCCCCGAAGGTAATACAGATGAATGGGCCAGCGGAGCCGCAGGATATCTTAAGCAAAGCTATGTGATTGCAAAAATGGAAGAAGCCGGATTTAAACTTCTGAAAGCTAGCGAAATTAATGCTAATCCAAATGATAAACCGGGGGCGGATGATGTTGTATGGAGGCTGCCACCAACACTTGCGACCAGTCGCGAGGATGCTGAGTTAAAGGCGCAGATGGAAGCTATCGGTGAGTCTGATCGTATGACATTGTTATTTCGGAAAACCAACTAGTCCTATCCTTGGGTTAAGCGCATCCAGTCACGTTTAGGTCTGTCATAGATCTGATCCATGATTTCTAGGTTCAAGCCGTTGGGGCGGGAATGCGAGCTGTTCCACATAACGGCTACCCCGCTCTTTAGCTCCGGGTCAAATAAGACGCTTGCTCTATAGCCCTGGACAGCACCACGGTGACCAATAACCTTGTGACCCTCATAGTCATAAATGCGCCATCCAAGTCCATAATGCGCGTCTTTTAAGGCATGATAAAAACGCCTCATAATCCGATTTTCTCGAGGTGTTGATACACGTGGTGTTTGAAGCGCTTCTTGCTGGAGCTGCGACAATACTGAATGGTTTTCATCCATCTGGACCATGACCCATTTGCCAAGATCAGCAACCGATGAATTTACGCCCGCGGCCGCAGGTAAGCGATAATATGTGGGTTTGACTTCATCAATCACCCGCCCGTCTTTTTGATGAGGCTTAGCCCAAGACTTTGACCGGGTGAGACCGTCCAGAGTGATGCTGGCCGTTGACATGCCAAGCGGGATAAAGAAGCGCTCATTGACCACAGATTTGTAAGGAAGTTCTATTGCAGTTTCGACCATTTCAGCCGCGGCATCAAAAGCGACGTTCTGATAGGTGTGACATTCACCCGGTTCGCATATTCGAGGCAGTGATTCTAGCGAGGATCTTATGTCCTTAGCTGGATATCCGTCTTCAACTCTTGTGTCATAGGCATTTCTTACAATGCCTGTTTGGTGTGTGAGGATATCTTCCACCGTAACGATGTTCTGAGACTTAGGTAAATTGAGTGAGGGGGCATGAGCGATTGCAGGAGACGTTAGGCCTATATATCCGTCTTCAGAGAGGCTTAATATTGTTGCGGCCGCCATGCTTTTGGAAATGGATGCCCAGCGGAAAACTGTGTCAGCTGTGACTTTGTCACCGCTGCCTTTAAGTGTTTCACCATACCCTTGGGCAAAGCTAATGTCTCCGTCTTCAATGATGGCCACCGCAAGACCCGTTAGGTCAGTCTTGTTCATAAGGGCTTTGATGCGGCGATCGACTTCATCTGTGTCTACAGTACCAGCAGACGCGAAACTACTGATTAAAATGCAAAAAGACCAGGATATAAAAAAACGCAACATGTTAGCCCTTGATTAGACTAACCATATCAGTAACGCCGCGCCTAATAAAAGGCGGTAAATCATAAAGGGGAACATGCCGATCCGGCTCACCCAGCGCATGAAAAATGCGATAGACGCATAGGCGACTAAAAAGGCTATGAAAGCGACAAATAGACCTTGAGTTAGATCGGCTCCGGCGGCATGACTGCTTGAGAGCTTTACAAGAGAAAATAGACCGCCAGCGCCTATAATAGGTAAGCTCATCAGCATAGAAAACCTGGCCGCTTCTACGCGGGTATAGCCCATAAACCGCGCCGCTGTCATCGTGATGCCAGACCTCGATGTACCAGGTATAAGGGCCATAGCTTGGGCGAGCCCCATAGTTATGGCGCCTCGCCATGTGAGATCTCCGACCGTTTTTTCGCGGCGGCCCCGAATATCCGAGACCCAGAGCAATATACCAAAAAAGACTGTCGTCGCGACGATTATCCATGGGTTGCGTAAAGCTTCGTCTAATCCGCCGAAATGTAGAAAGGCGCCTAAGAGAAGCGCAGGCGGTGTCGCCATCATGAGGTTTAGCGCCAAGGTTGATCCCTTGGTTAGTCGTCTTTTTAAAAGGTCGAAAAAACCCGTGATAATGTCAGCGACGTCTTTTCGAAAATAGGCCATGACAGCAAACAGCGTGCCGAAATGTGCCATAACATCAATTAAAGGGCCCTGATCTTCCCAACCAAATAGTATTGGAGGCAAAATAAGATGCGCTGAACTGGATATTGGAAGAAATTCGGTAAGGCCTTGAATGATAGCCAGAATGAGAAGCTGTAACCATGACATAGCAACGCCATAAGGGGGATGCGTTACCAAGATATTAGTAAAAAATTCCTTCTCAATCTAACAGTGCCATGATTTTTATATGTCATAGCATTATTGTCACGCCATAAAGTATATAAATATTATATATTAAACAATAACTTAGATGGAGCATTGTAACTTGGTTTGACAAAATGCCGCAATCACTTTCATGTTGTAAATATATTTATTAGTAACTTATCCGGAATTTCTCACATTATAAAACATCTTATTTGAAAAAACTCATCATAAAAGGTAATTAATATTGCAAGATAGGAGAAAATAGCAAAATATTGCCTTTTGACGTTATAATAAACACTAATTATAACCAGTCTTCGGATTAAATGGCGAAATCCTAAGAAACAAAAACACCGAGGAGATGAGCATGCCAACTCGCATGTTACAATTTGTCGACACGAATGGCGCAATGCCGGAAAAACGTTCCGCAGGAGAACGTAAGGACGATTTTGTCGAAATTTACGGCGATTATATTGCGGAAAAAGCCGAAGAACAGGCGTCGCGATGCTCTCAATGCGGCGTGCCCTTTTGCCAAAACCACTGTCCTCTAGGTAATAATATTCCGGATTGGTTAAAGCTCACAGCCGAAGGCCGGGTTGAAGAAGCTTATCACGTCTCAGCTGAAACAAATCTTATGCCAGAAATATGCGGTCGTATTTGCCCGCAGGACAGATTATGTGAAGGCAATTGCGTCATAGAGCAATCCGGCCACGGGACGGTGACCATAGGATCGGTCGAGCGCTATCTTACAGACACAGCATGGAAAGAAGGGTGGGTCGCGCCCATTCAACCATTTGAAGAACTGCCCTTATCAGTCGGCATCATTGGCGCTGGTCCAGCCGGACTGGCCGCCGCAGAAGACCTACGGCAGCAAGGTTGGCAAGTCACCGTTTATGACCGTCATGACAGGGCTGGTGGCTTGTTGATTTATGGTATTCCAAATTTCAAACTGGATAAATCCATCGTTGAACGCCGGACACAGCGCTTGAAGGATGGCGGCATTGAGTTTGTGATGAATTGCGATGTAGGCGTCGATATTAGCTTTAAGAAATTACGCGAAAAACACGACTCTGTACTTATCGCGACCGGCGTTTATTCAGCGCGCGATCTGAGCTGCCCGGGTTCAGGTGCGGAAGGCGTTACGCCGGCACTTCCCTTTTTAATTGATAGTAACCGTCGCGGCTTAGGTGATGAGGTTAAAACGGAAACGGCTGAGGGCAAAGATGTCGTTGTGATTGGCGGCGGCGATACGGCTATGGACTGCGTCCGCACGGCGGTAAGACAAGGTGCTAAATCCGTGACATGTTTATATCGCCGTGACAGAGCAAATATGCCCGGTTCACGCCGCGAGACGAAAAATGCCGAAGAAGAAGGCGTTGTTTTTGAATGGTTGGCTGCACCGAAAGCTGTACATGATGATGGTGGTTCCGTCAGCAGCGTGCGTGCTGATCGCATGCGACTTGGCGCGAAGGATAAGTCCGGCCGTCAATCGCCAGAACCCATCAATGGGAAAGATTTCGACGTGAAAGCAGATCTTGTGATCAAGGCTCTGGGTTTCTCACCCGAAGATATGAGCACGCTTTCAGAAGACTTATCTATTTCGCGATGGGGCACGATTAAAGCTAATCCATTAACTTTCGAAACCAATCTACCTGGAGTTTATGCGGCGGGTGATATTGTGCGCGGCGCGTCTCTTGTGGTTTGGGCCATACGCGAAGGCCGCGACGCGGCGACTGCTATGGATAAATATTTACGCTCTCAAATGATGAGTATGGCGGCAGAATAATGACAGATCAAATCCACAATAATAAATGGCTAAAAGATTATACTGAAAATCGCGATGCCCTCATTAAGGCCAACGCCTATGATCCGGCGCATGAACATAGCTCGTGCGGGGTAGGTCTTGTGGCCAGTATTGACGGCACACCTCGCCGCGACGTTGTCGAAAAATCTATTCAAGCGCTTAAAAATGTATGGCACCGAGGCGCCGTAGATGCTGACGGAAAAACGGGCGACGGAGCAGGTATCCGCCTTGATATTCCGCAAGAATTTTTCAAAGCTCAAGTTGAGCGCACCGGTCACAAGCCTGGTAATGCTAAAATCGCCGTCGGGATGATATTTTTGCCGCGAACAGATTTCGGGGCTCAAGAACAAGCGCGAACTATTGTTGAGCATGAGCTCCTTAAAGAAGGCTTCTATATATATGGTTGGCGACAAGTTCCGATTAATGTCGATATTATTGGCCAAAAAGCCCAAGCCACCCGACCCTCCATTGAACAAGTTATGTTCCGTGATCCTAAGGGGCGTAAAGGTAATAAATTAGAGCGCGAACTTTATATCGTGCGTCGACGTATTGAAAAACGCATTATCGCGGCAGCTATACCCAGCTTTTATGTTTGCTCCCTATCTATCCAGACCATCATTTATAAAGGCATGTTCCTCGCAGAAGATATTGACGCTTTTTATCCTGATCTAAAAGATGAGCGTTTCATTTCACGTGCCGCGATTTACCATCAGCGCTACTCAACAAATACATTTCCGCAATGGTGGCTGGCCCAACCTTTCCGTATGCTTGCGCATAACGGCGAGATAAACACAGTAAAAGCCAATACGAATTTCATGAAAAACCATGAGATTAAAATGGCCAGTAGCGCTTTTGGTGACAGAGCCGTTGATGTGAAGCCGATCATTCAAAAAGGAAGCTCAGATTCAGCGGCTCTTGATGCCGTCTTCGAGTTACTCGTTCGAGCAGGCCGTACGGCGCCTATGGCTAAGACCATACTTGTCCCCGAAGCTTATTCAAAACGTGGCGACTTGATGCCCGATAGCTGGCGTGCGCTTTACGAATATTCTAATGCCGTCATGGAACCTTGGGATGGCCCGGCTGCTTTGGCCGCCTATGATGGACGTTGGTGTATGGCGGGACTCGATCGCAATGGATTACGACCCATGCGCTATGCGATCACGGATGACGGCATTCTTGCTGTTGGGTCTGAGACCGGGATGTGCCCTCTAAATGAAGATAACATCACCAAAAAGGGCTCAATAAAACCCGGACGACTAATTGCTGTCGATCTAGAAGAGGGCAAATTTTATCATAGTTCGGAAATCTTAAACCTTATGTCCGCCTCGCGTCCTTACGCAAAATGGTTAGAAAAAAGTGTCAATCTGGATGAAAAATTGGGGGGACCAGAACCGAACCCGTCACTCAGTGGGGAAGCTCTTATTCGCCGGCAAGTGTCTTGCGGACAATCACTCGAGGACATGGAATTAATTCTTACGCCTATGGCGGAAAACGCCAAAGAGTCTGTGGGCTCGATGGGGGATGACACACCTCTGGCCGTCTTGTCCGATATGTATCGCCCGCTATCGCATTTCTTCAGACAAAATTTCTCTCAAGTTACAAATCCGCCGATTGACCCTTTGCGTGAAACACGGGTGATGGGCTTAAAAACCCGGTTTAGAAATTTACGAAACATCCTGACAGAGGGCGAAAGTCAGACCCGGGAAATGTGGGTTTTGGATAGTCCGGTCATGACAACAGGCATGTATGAAAACTTTGTCAAACTTGCTAAAGGCAAAGTCAAAGTGATTGATTGCACGCTTGACGCGTCTGACGAAGGTCTAGGTTCGGGTAAAACTCTAGTTAGTGAAATCGCCCGTATTCAGTCAGAGGCTGAACAGGCGACAATCGACGGATTTGAAAACATTGTCCTGTCTGATAAAAATGTGAGCGCCGACCGTATCGCAATTCCAATCATCCTAGCGGTGGGAGCGGTACATAATCACCTTGTGAAGAAGGGGTTACGCTCATCATGCTCAATCTTGGTACGCAGTGCGGAATGTCTTGATACACATTATTTTGCCGTGCTCATTGGTGCGGGCGCGACAGTCGTAAACGCTTATATGACGCAAGATGCGTTGATTGATCGGGTCAATCGCGGGCTTCTCGATATGAGCGCAGATGATGCGGTAAAGCGTTATAAAAAGGCTATTGAAGCGGGTCTTCTTAAGATTATTTCCAAAATGGGCATCTCGGTAATTTCGTCATATCGCGGGGGTAATAACTTTGAAGCCTTAGGGCTATCACGTGCTCTTGTTGGTGAGTTTTTCCCCGGCATGACGAGCCGTATGTCCGGCATTGGTCTGGCGGGTTTGGAGACAAAAATAAAGTCCATTCACGACAAAGCCTATAAAACCAATGTGGTCCGTATGCCCGTTGGCGGGCTTTATCGTTTGCGTACACGCGGTGAGCGTCATGCTTATCAGGCAGAAATGATCCATATGCTGCAAGAGGCTGTTACGCGCGGAGATTATCAGCTTTACCGAAAATATTCGAAAATCGTGAATAATGGTGCACCGATACAGGTAAGAGATTTGCTCGATATCAATAAATCGGATGCAAAGGCTATCCCGCTGCAACAGGTCCAAAGCGTCAATGAAATCCGTCGTCGTTTCTGCACACCGGGCATGTCTTTGGGGTCCCTCTCACCGGAAGCTCACGGCACGCTAAGCATTGCGATGAACCGCATTGGTGCCAAATCTGTGTCAGGTGAAGGCGGCGAAGATCGCGCGCGTTATGTGGCGTTACCTAATGGAGATAACCCTAACTCCGCCGTTAAACAGGTGGCCTCTGGCCGTTTTGGTGTCACGGCCGAATATTTAAATCAATGTCGGGAGCTTGAAATTAAAGTCGCTCAGGGCGCTAAGCCCGGTGAGGGCGGGCAATTACCCGGTTTTAAAGTCACAGAGATGATCGCGAAGTTTCGGAACGCCACACCCGGCGTGACGTTGATTTCGCCGCCACCGCATCATGATATTTATTCGATCGAGGATTTGGCTCAGCTCATTTATGATCTTAAACAGATCAACCCGATTGCTCGCGTTTGTGTCAAACTCGTCGCCAGTTCCGGCGTTGGCACGATTGCAGCGGGTGTGGCCAAGGCCAAAGCCGATATTATCTTAATCGCGGGCCATAATGGCGGAACTGGGGCCTCACCAAATACATCCCTCAAATATGCGGGTCTGCCGTGGGAGCTAGGCCTGTCTGAGGCGCATCAGGTTTTAACGCTTAATCATTTACGCGATCAGATCACTCTGCGAACAGATGGTGGTCTTAAGACTGGGCGAGATATTGTTATCGCCGCCATGCTTGGGGCCGAAGAATTTGGTATTGGGACATTATCTCTGGTGGCTATGGGGTGTATTATGGTGCGTCAGTGCCACAGTAATACATGTCCCGTTGGCGTTTGTGTCCAAGACCCACGCCTAAGAGAAAAATTCACAGGCACGCCGGAAAAAGTTATCAATCTCATGAGCTTTATTGCCGAAGAGGTCCGTGAAATATTGGCCGAGCTTGGGGTCAGTCGACTTGAGGATATTATTGGGCGGACAGATCTGTTGGCGCAGGTGTCTCGCGGAGCGGAACATTTGGATGATCTGGACCTTAACCCCATTCTCGCACAAGTTAGCAATGCCCCCGTTCAGGATACTCGATCTGAGCGCATTGAGGTTCCCGATACTTTAGATGTGCAAATCATCCAGGACGCGGGACAGCTATTTTCACGCGGTGAAAAAACCCAACTGACTTATGCGGTGCAAAACACGCATCGCGCCGTTGGTACTCGGACAAGCTCCAAGATTTATACAACGTTCGGAGCGGAAGGCTTAAACGCTGGACAGTTAACCGTGCGCTTACGCGGCTCCGCCGGACAGTCACTTGGAGCGTTTGGCATGACGGGCTTGAGGATCATGGTCGATGGTGATGCGAATGACTATGTGGGCAAAGGCTTATCCGGCGCTGAGATTTGGCTCGCGCCTCAAGGCAGTTCTCCTATCAATCAACATCTCTCACAAATTATCGGTAATACCTGCCTTTACGGGGCGACGAGTGGTAAACTGTTTGCGGCCGGTCGTGCCGGTGAGCGCTTCGGTGTTCGAAATAGTGGAGCGCAGACTGTGGTCGAAGGCTGTGGTACAAATGGCTGTGAGTATATGACCGGTGGAACCGTCGTCATTCTTGGCGCTGTGGGTGATAATTTCGGTGCCGGTATGACGGGCGGTATGGCCTTTGTTTATGATGAAAACGAGATGTTCGAAAAGGCGGTCAATCCTGACAGTGTAATCTGGCAACGATTTGAAAGTGCTGAATGGGAACAGATTTGTCATAATCTGGTTCGAGAACATTTTGAGGCTACCGGGTCTGATTTTTCTGGGAAAATTCTTTCCGATTGGGAGAATGAGCGCGAAAAATTCTGGCAAGTCGTCCCTAAAGAAATGCTGGAGCGTTTGGATATTCCGCTTAAGGATGCGGCCTAATCTGAAAGTGCGCGAATAACGCCGCGCACTTCGGCAAGGCCTTTCATGCGCCCGATGGCGGAGTAGCCGGGATTACCTTCCGAATTTTCTAAATCCGACAGCATTTGATGGCCGTGATCTGGGCGAACAAAAATTTGGCGATTTAGATCACGCTCATTTCCTAGCAAATTTCGGATGACGCTAATCATGTCGATATCACTTTCGAGATGATTAGCTTCGTAAAATGAACGTGGCTCTTCCGGATCTCGGGTCACACCGCGTAGATGCGCAAAATGAATGCGCGAGGCGTAATCCAACGCCATTTGCGGCAAGTCATTATCTGGGCGGCTGCCATAGGTGCCGACACATAAGGTCATACCATTAGAGGGACTTGGTAGCTCACCAAATAATAGTTCCAAATCATCAGGTCGACAGATTATGCGCGGGAGACCAAACATATCCCAAGGCGGATCATCCGGATGGATAGCCAGTTTTATTCCGGCTTTTTCAGCATGTGGTAGAACTTGACCGAGAAAGGCAAAAAGGTTTTTTCGAAGACCTGCATGATCGAGTCCTTCATAACGGGACAGCGCTTTGCGGAAATCCTCAATGCCATAAGCATCCGTCATCTTACCGGGCAGACCCGCAATGATCGTCTCTGTGAGGTCTTTCTTGTCCGCATTATCCATTGATAGGAAAGCCTGCTTGGCTTTATCAATTTCACCTGCCGTATAATCCGTCTCAGCTCCGGCCCGCTCAAGGATAAATAGATCAAAAGCCGCAAATCTATCTTGATCAAATTTGAGAGCAATTGCCCCATTGGGGAGTTGATACTTAAGATCCGTGCGCGTCCAGTCAATGACAGGCATGAAGTTATAGCAAATCGTCTTGATTCCTTCAGCTGCAAGGTTATTGAGTGTCTCAATCCAGATATCTATATATTTTTGGTGCCCGGGAGCTGCGAGTTTAATGTCTTCGTGGACAGGAATACTCTCCACCACAGTCCAATGCAGAGTTGATGCTGGATTATTGCCGTCTTCAATTAATTGCTTATGGTTTTGGACAGCTTTGAGCGGCCATGGCTCTCCAATAGGAATGTCATGCAAAGCGCTCACGATATCGGTCGCACCCGTCTGGCGGATTTCTGCCAGAGATACGGGATCGCTTGGGCCGAACCATCGCCAGGATTCACGCATGAGATTGCCTTTCGTTAGAACATATCGACATTACGACAGGCTTTGTAAAATGCCAAGCAGACCTTGAAATGCCATAAAACTGGTCAACAAAGAAAATAAGAAGATGGCGGCTAATATGATATTCGTCATAATGCTATGAGAATGTTCACCCATAACGGATTTTTTATTGCCGAGATATAAGATGCAAGCCACCGTTAACGGGAGCAAAACCACGTTGAAGGCTTGCGAGGCAATCATGACAAATATCGGCCGCGCGTTAAACAATGGCACAACCAGCCCTAAGAGTGAGATGAAAAATACCATGATCCGATATTTAGACAGCGTCATGTCGCGCTCAGAATTTTGATAATCACATATCAGCCAAGGTAACATTAACACATTAGGAAATTGCGACGAGACGCCCGCAGCGATGATTCCAACAGCGAAAATCGACACCGCCAGCGGACCGGCCAGAGGCTCAAGTAGGCTTATCATTTCAGCGGGACGATTAAGCTTAAGGCCCTCAGAAAATAAGGTTCCTGCGGCCGCTGCCATAATGGCGGCGCTGATAATAAACATCATGACAGCCGCAAACAAAGCATCGCGTTTTTGTTGCTTATCATCTTGCAACGTCCAACCGGCCTCTTTGACAAGTGTTGTTCGAATAATGAACAGACCCGAGAATAGAGTTGTTCCCACCATAGAGGCGATCAGCAATAAGGGGCCTCGCCCTGCTGTTTCAGGTACATCAGGAATGGTTGGTATCAACCCTTTAACGATATCGGTGGGAGGTGGCATGAGAATAAAAAAGTTTAAGACAAAACACGCTGCCATAATCGCGACAATCACGGCAAGCGCGCGTTCAAAAATCTCGGTGCGGCCCCTCCAAAAAATAAAATAAACGAGAGCGATAAAAAACATGGCCCAATATATCGGAGCTATGCCTTCGGGAAAGAATGTCTTGGACCATTCATAACTAATGTCGGCGACAATTCCCATAACACCCATCACACTGCCACTAACGCCGGCAGTTAAGGCGAGGATAAAAAATATCCCCATGGCAGGATGAATATGTTTACGAAACGCTTGTAACGCCGTCTCTCCGGTCACGAGTGTATAACGGCCGTAGGTCACGATCATCACATAAGTCGCCGCGCAAGATATCAAGACCGTCCATAGCAAAGTCATGCCGTAATCTGCCCCTGCCTTTGCCATTGTGGTGACACTTCCCGTACCAATATTAAATCCTAAAAGAAAAATACCCGGTAGAAAAAGAGCCAAGGTTTTTTTGAAGTTATTTTGAGCCTGATTTGTCATTTTCATCTCCCCCATTAATTTATTTATCAAATGATTTTGAATGTACCAACTCTATTGTGCCTCAAGTTTGTTATGCTATAACGCCGC
This sequence comes from uncultured Caulobacterales bacterium, assembly GCA_964587545.1. Lineage (GTDB taxonomy): Bacteria > Pseudomonadota > Alphaproteobacteria > Caulobacterales > Maricaulaceae > JACOMS01. Next base: position 15,687 of record CAZPLJ010000049.1, read on the forward strand.
GATTTTGAAAGATCTCCATGACAATTGAGCCTGTAAAATCCGCGGTTAACTATGAGGAGCCTGTTATGCGCGGGCGACCCGGACGCTTGCGCCCAGATCACTCTGCCAAGATTACGCGACGGATTACGGCTTTGGCGGTCGGACTAGGAATTATATTCGCGTTCGGGAAATTTTTCCTCTGGCAAGAAAGTCATTCCGTGGGAATTTTAAGTTCACTTGTCCACAGTGCGCTGGATTTATTAGGGGCTATTGGCAGTTTTTTTGCGGTGCGTTATGCGGCCCAATCACCTGATAAGACATATCGTTTTGGACGGGGTAAGGCGGAAAGTTTTGCTGCTGTCTTTCAAGTCTGTTTGATTGTCCTTGCCGCCGTTCATCTTCTGGAAGAAGTCCATCATCGTTTTGTGCATCCACATCCGGTTGAGCAGGGCGGGCTCGCTATCATGGTGCTGATCATATTCATCGGCTTGACTATCTGGCTTCTCATAGCCCAAAGCTGGGCGATCCGAGCAACAGGTTCAATTGCCGTGAGAGGTGATAGAGCGCATTATCTTGCCGATCTATTTGCAAATGTCGTTGTCATTATGGGTATTCTTATAACTAATAATACGTCATTTGTTTGGGCTGATGCGACAGTCGGCGCGATTTTGGCTATTTGGCTGCTCTGGACGGCTTTCAAGGTCGCGCGTTTGGCTTGGGCACAGTTAATGGATCAGGAGCTTTCTGAGAAAGAACGTGATCTTATAATCAAATTGGCCATGGAAGACCCTGCAATTAAAGCTGTGCATGATCTGCGCACTCGCGCGTCTGGGCCCCATGTACATATTCAAATGCGTCTTGATATGGATGAGCATTTATCCTTATTTGACGCCCATGAAGTGGTCATCGCAGCTGAGAAACGCATGATGGCGGCCTATGGTGCGGCTGATATCCTTATTCATCCTCACCCCGCCGGATGTGTAGAAACACATGGGAATGTCCGTTTTAAAACGGGTCCTTAAGGATTCGTTACCGCTCTTACGTTTAAACAGACAAATGCGCGTGCTTTATCATTGGCCACTTGATCCGGGATCTCGACAGGTTCGGATCGCGTTAGGCGAAAAAAAATTAAAGTTTAAACTCACTCCCATTGATCCCTGGGAGCCGGGCGAAGAATTTTTGACACTTTGTCACGAAGGTAAACCGCCTTGTCTGGTAGATGTGGTTGTTGGTGGAAACGTCACGCTTGTCGGGACACGGGCGATTTGCGAATATGTCAATGAAACCTCCTCGAGATTTCCTCTCTTATCTGATAATCCAAGCGAACGGGCAGAAGCCCGGCGAATATGCGATTGGTTTGACACTAAATTTTCAGATGAGGTCAATGCTTATATCTTGCATGAACGTGTGGAAAAAAGTCTAACGGCAACCGGTGCTCCTCATCCTCCTACATTGCGTGAAGGTCGTGACCAGCTTGGCTTTCATTTGGATTATTTGACATGGCTTTTAGAAAGTCGGGAATGGCTTGCTGGAAAATCTTATTCTCTGGGTGATATCGCGGCGGGGGCCAATATTTCTTGCCTTGATTTTCTGGGTGAAATTAATTGGAAAGAATACCCCGCGTTAAAAAACTGGTATCAGAAAATAAAGTCTCGCCCTGGTTTTCGGGAATTATTAACTGACCGAGTGCCCGGATTAATGCCGCCGCGCCACTATTCTGACCTGGATTTTTAATGGGTGAGATGCACCTGACATCTTCTATAAATCAACGGGCTAAAAAACTTGGCTTCACAGCCCCTAAAATTGTCGATCTCAATAAGTTCGGTGATGAAGCAGGGCTTGGTTTGAAAAATTATATTGCACACGGTCATCACGGCTCGATGGCTTGGATGGAGGACACCCTTAAAAGACGCGGCCATCCTCAAAATTTGTGGTCGGACGCAAATTCGGCAATTGTCGTGGGACTAAATTACGGCCCGGACACAGATCCTTTAATAACATTGGAGATGCCTGAAAAGGCGACGATTTCGGTCTATGCGAGAAATCGAGACTACCATGACATTATCAAGGGGCGCCTCAAAGAGCTCGCAGGGTTAATCGCCAGAGATTTAAAAGCAAATGTCAAAGTCTTTGTTGATACGGCGCCCCTAATGGAGAAACCACTGGCGCAAGCGTCCGGTCTCGGATGGCAGGGGAAACATACAAATTTGGTGTCGCAAGACTTTGGCAGCTGGCTTTTCTTAGGGCTAATTTTGACCGATGCTAAACTCATGCCGACCCAAGCGGATATAGATCATTGTGGAAGCTGTCGCGCCTGCTTGGATATTTGCCCGACTGACGCTTTTCCCGCTCCCTATCAATTGGATGCCCGTAAATGTATTTCTTACCTGACAATTGAACATAAAGCTCCGGTTGATGTGGAGCTAAGATCCAAATTGGGGAACCGTATTTATGGATGCGATGACTGTTTGGCTGTCTGTCCTTGGAACAAATTTGCGCAAGACGCGAGCGAGGCCAAACTCGTCGCGCGAGATGATCTTAACGCGCCTGATTTGGCTGAACTCGCAAAATTAGACGACACCATCTTTCGGCAAAAATTTTCAGGGTCGCCTATCAAACGAATTGGCCGTGATCAATTTATCCGCAATGTGCTTTACGCCATAGGCAATAGCGGTCAGGCAAATTTAAAGTCCTCTATTACGCCACATCTTAACTCTGATAATCCGGTTATTCGCGATGCCGCCGAATGGGCGCGTCGTCAACTTTTGACAACATCTTGATTTAATACAATTTTAACGATAAAGTGTGTTTTGGGGGGAAATATCCAAACACCTATGCAGGACGTCGTTAATCAGCAAATCCCGAGCAGGCCTATACCATCGGCGCGCGAGAAACCACTCGCCAAAGCTATGCTAGTGTTTAGCGTAAATTTATTGGCGATAAGCATAGTTGCTTTCTTTCTCTCTCCACTAAAATATATTTTTACCATCACCAGCCTGTTTAGCCTGATATGTGTGGCCTATTCATCTCTGCGTCTCGCGGCCTTGCTTCATCAACCGTCATCGATAGATTTCCCGGAGGTGCCAGAGGAAGATCTGCCTATCGTATCTGTGTTGTTGCCTCTATATCATGAAACTAATATTGTTGATCAGTTGATCCAAAATATTTGCGCCATTGATTACCCCAAAGACAAATTGGACGTTATTTTTGTCTGCGAAGCTGACGATCCCGAAACGGTTGAGGCAATCAAAATTAATTCTAAAAATCCGGGCCGTATTTTCATCACCAATGGTGAGCTTCCGCGCACAAAACCTCATGCCCTCAATCAGGCGTTAAGTCTCGCTCGGGGTGACATCATTACGGTTTATGATGCTGAGGACCGACCCCATCCCGGGCAGATCAAACAGGCGGCTCTAGCCCTATTAGCCGATGACAATCTTGGCGTAGTCCAAGCTCCGTTAACATATTATAACGCCCGTCAAAATTGGCTGACCAAACAATTCACATTAGAATATGCCGCCCTCTTTATGGTGTGGCTCCCATTTTTAAGCGCAGCTAAATTGCCCTTTCCATTGGGCGGTACAAGTAATCACATACGCCGGACTGCATTGGATCAAATCGGTGGCTGGGATAGCTGGAATGTGA
>CAZPLJ010000050.1:0-9006 GCA_964587545.1 uncultured Caulobacterales bacterium
AAACTATATACATCGATTTTAAGAGACCCAGATGAAACTGTTCCAGACAATGACGATCGCTGCCATGCTTGCGCTGGCGACACCGGCATATGCCAAGGATAAAAAACTGCAGGGCCCGGAGGTCGTCGAAATTGCCGATATCTCTGTAGCGCTAAACGGTTTGGTCTGTGATTTTTGTTCTATTGCGCTCAATAAGACCTTTAAGAAAAAAGACGCGGTGCGAGGCACCTATGTGGATCTTGATAGTAAAATCCTCTCCATTGCCTTGAAAGAGGCGGGTGAGTTGACCCGCGACGAGATCATCGAGACGGTCCGTCGGGCGGGATATACCGCGACCAAAATCACCTATAGCGATGGCACGATTTTCGTCCCCGGGTCGTGAGTAGAGCGCGACTGGCTTTAAGGGAAACCGCGGCGCCGACAGTGGCGCTGGTGACCTCTTTATCAACCCTTGTGTGCTGCACATTGCCCGCCGTGATGATTACGCTGGGGATGGGTGCGGCCTTATCCTCGCTCACCTCTAATGTCCCGCAGCTTATTTGGTTATCCGCGCATAAGGGTTTGGTGTTTGGCGGCTCGCTGGTTTTGCTCAGCCTGGCGTGGGGCGTACGCTATCTCACCCGCAATATGCCATGCCCGGCTGATCCGGCTTTAGCGAAAGCCTGCACCAGATTGCGGGCGATTGGGGGTTGGGTGCTCTATCTGGGCTTTGCTGTCTGGGCAGTGGGGGCCTTTAGCGCCTTTATCCTGCCCAAACTTTTATAGTTCCCATCTTTGTAATTTCCCAGCTTTGTAATTATTGAATATCCGGAAAATCCGCCATCAGCTCCTGACCGACGTCAAAGCGCTGGCGAGCTTTGAGCACGGCTTTAACTTCCGGCAGGTTGGCTATCTCGCGTAAAGACTCCAGATCTGCTTTAGCCGCTTGGGCTGTGCCAAATAATTCTTCCAGTTGCTCTTGCGTTGATTTGGGGCGCGGGAAAACTTTGAGGCGAATCTCACTGTCCTCGTCAATCTCAGCCAACTCCCGGGCAATCTCAATGGCGCGCATCAGTCCGCCTTGCGTATCAACCAGATCAAGTTCTTGGCCTTGCGCCCCGGTCCATACGCGGCCTTTGGCTATTTCTTGAACCCTTTCAAGCGGCATGTCTCTGCCGTCAGCAACAAGCTCGGTAAAGTCATCATAAATGTCGGACATTTGCTGACGGAAGGCGGCGCGCTGGGATTGTGTCCAAGGTTCGTCCCCTGAATAGGCGCTGACAAACTCGCCGCCTATATTAATGTCTTCAACATTATAGCCAATCTTGGCCAGCGTATCTCTGAGCGCTATTTTCCCACCCAATACTCCGATAGAGCCGGTAATGGTGGTCGGCATGGCAACGATGCTATCGGCTTGGGCTGAAACATAATATCCACCCGAGGCCGCATACTGACCCATACTTATAATGACAGGCTTGCCTGCCTCTTGGGCTGTCTCGACCGCGTGATTAATCTGGTCCGAGGCAATGGCAGACCCGCCGGGTGTGCTCACTCGAAAGACAATCGCTTTGACTTTATCATCATCTGCGGCGTCATGAATAGCCGCCGCGATAGTGTCGCCACCCATGCGCACCGATGTATCAAAGGGATTTGAGCCGTCCGCAGACGGGCCTTGGACAACGGGGCCTTGGCCGCCAATAAAGGCGATAACCGGAGCCGTATAACTGGTTTTGGGCGTGTAGTTTTTGATTTTCTTGAAATCGACGCTTTCGCCGCCTGCCTTTTCCTGCACATAATCCATCGCCGTTTGGTAATGGCCAAGCTTGTCGGTGTAGCCAGCTTCAAGCGCGGCTTCAGCCGAATGGGGCGCGGCGGTTAGGAAGGATTTTACCTCAGCCTCGCTCAGGCCGCGATCTCCGGCAATATGACCCACGGCCGTATTATAAAGTGATGTCAGGTAAGATGTCGTGGCTTCTCTATGCGGTTCTGTGAAATCCGATTGTGTGTAAACATTCGCGGCCGACTTATATTCATGAAATTGTTCAAACTGGGCTTGCGCGTCATATTTCTCAAAAACACCTCCGTAAAATCCGGTTTCAGACCTAATACCGGCGACCGAGAAGTCTGAACTGGCTTGCTGCCAAATCTCATCCGAGGCGGAAACCGCCATATAGGGCATGACAGACGTCCCCATAAAGCCTTGAGAGTGGGTCACAACAAATTTGCCACTATCTTTAAAGTCTTTAATCGCCAGCCTGATCTCTTCTGCGCTGGCGGGCACCATGCCCCATTCATTGGCGCGGATAAACAGACCTTTGACGGCGTTATCGTCTTTGGCCGAATTTAATGCCCGCACCGTATGAACGACTGAATTGGGTTGTTGGCCAAACAAAGCATTGCCACTTGCGTGATCCTGTAACGGGGATCGCAGATCGAGTGTTAGGACATATTCACTACTTTTCTTGGAGCCCTGACCGATACTGGCCGTGGCACCTATCATCATAATGACCACAATGAAGAGAAAGAAAAACAAAAAGATACCAATAATTGTACCGAGTATCGTCAGAAAGAAATGGCGCATGTCATATTCCGGATTAATATTAAAGTGCTCTGTCGGTTCAGTCATATCACTAAAAATTCCAAATTAAAGACATTTCTCGTTTATCGATAAATGTTTTTCCAGTGTTTATTTTTAGGTCAGAGGCAGAATAGGCATTGCATTTAAAAAAAACTTTGGATAGATAGCGCCCTCTCGCAAAAGTAAGACTTTTTGGGGTATGGCCAAGCGGTAAGGCAGCGGTTTTTGGTATCGCCATCCCTGGTTCGAATCCAGGTACCCCAGCCAAGTCTTTCAACAATGTTAGTAAATCACAAAAATTTTAAAAAAAAATCAAAATAAAAACATCCTAACGATTGATTAACACGATTTAGGGGTGTAAGCGCTGTCCGGTAAAAAAATGAAAAGCGCTTAAGCGCTAAATTTTGTGGAGGATGTGAGTGGTGAAATCTCTTACAGCGCAAACATTTGTAAAAAGCGCGTTAGTCGGCTTCGGTGTGGCTGTAACTATTTCTCATACGGCTGTCGCCCAATCTTCTGATAGTGAGGCTGCATATTCTTCCGTTCTTCAGCAAATAGCCGATGTTAAAACGGGGATCGCTTATAAGCGAGCTCTGATTGAGAAACAAAAAGGGGATATCGCGTCTCTACGTAAGCAACTTGGCGGAGTTGGGGCAACAGGTAATGCTGTTGAACCTATGTTGGAAAAAATCCGCGTGGCTGTTACGGCGGAGGTTGAGCAGGACTTGCCCTTTAATTTGGTCGAGCGAAATGATCGACTTGCCGGATTTGACGATATTATGGCCGATAAGGAAGCGAAGGTCTCTGATAAGTGGCGTCGTGCGCTTAATTTATTAAGTGCTGAGGTGGCATATGGTCAAACTGTTGAATCTTATCCTGGGGATCACCCCGTTCCAGATAAGGCTAAGTCAAGATTAACGGCGTGTGAGGCAGACGCGATGTCATCGGCATGCGCGCTTTCAGAAGATCAAAAAGATAGAATAAACGCGGGCGAGACGATTGGCGATCTGGTTTTGGAAAATCAGGGCTTGTCGCTCGCAGATGGTCATTATCTACGATACGGCCGTTTAGCCTTGGCTTACGTTCAAGCTGACGGGAGCGACGTCTATAGTTATGATCCTGTTGGTAAGTCTTGGGCTGAAAGGTCCGGAGCTCAGGCAACAGAAATTCGCCGATCCATGAAAATGGCTAAGGGCGAGGCTGCGCCAAATGTAATTACTGTGCCCGTCTGGATATCTGAATAGATAGCTTAAGGCTCAAAATAATTTGCGAGCCTGTTGGCTTGTGAAAAGGTGGAATTGTCTGCCAAAATCTGCGTTTCGGGCGAAAGTTCGGGGCGAATGAAAGTGAACTAAATTTGAAAGGACGCCATGTCGAACTTTTCAATGCTCAGGAGCCTCGCATTGGGGACTGTGCTGACAGGGTTTTTAGCTGTCCCGGGCTATGCTCAGCTTGACAGCGCACTGAATGCCGCAAAATCCTCGACGCAATCGAGTGCGGCCTCCCAGCAGCGTGTTGAGAGCTTAGATGACGAAGCGGATAATATGCTTCGTGAATATAGGGCTGTGTTACAGCAAAGAGACAATATTGACCTCTTTGTGCAACAGCAGGATATTTTTCTGCAGTCTCAAAAGGCTGAAATTGACAGCTTAAGAAAACAATTGGGAACCGTCGAGCAAATCAAACAAGGCATGGTGCCGATGATGTTGACAATGACGGCCGCAATTGAGGATTCTATTCGGTCTGATTTGCCGTTTTCGCTTGGTGAGCGCTTAGAGCGTGTGGATCGCGTTAAGTCTGTTTTGTCCAATCCAAATGTGTCGCCGGCTGAGCAATATCGCCAGGTGTTAAACGCATTTGAAATCGAGGTTTCATACGGTCAAGGTATTGATGCTTATGAAGGCGTGCATCCGACTAAGCCGGGCAATTCTGTTGATTTTGTTCGTTTTGGTCGCGTGGCTTTAATCTACATGACTAAAGACGAGAGCGAAATCGCACGATTTAATATGGAAACACGGGGTTGGGACGAGCTCGACAGCGGTCAAGCGCTGCAGGTGCGTCAGGCCATACGTATAGCTAATGGTGAGGCGGCGCCGGATATTGTCACAGCGCCCGTCTTTGTCAGTCAATAGGTGTCTAATCATATGGGTAAGACTATGAAATTTTTAACAAAATCAACTGCTGGTATTGTCGGTGCTTTAATGCTGATGTCGGCTATGCCAGCCAGTGCGCAAAATGCAAACGAGGATGCGGTAAATGAGTATCGGTCTGTTTTGCAGCAAATATCCAATCTGAAGACTTTCGGTGAACAGCAAAATTTGTATGTGAAGACCCAAAAAGAGCAGATTGATAATCTTAGAGGGCAGCTCGGGTCTGTCGGTCAAGTTAAACAAGGTATAATGCCGATGATGCTGAAAATGATCGGCGCAATCGAGGACTCTATTCGGTCAGATTTGCCGTTTAATCTAGACGAACGTCTTGCTCGGGTAAATGATGTTCAAAGCTTATTGGTGAATCCGGGTGCGTCACCGGCAGAGCAATATCGCCAAGTTCTCGGTGTATTTGAGGATGAGGTGGAGTATGGGCAAGAAATCGACTCTTATGAGGGGGCTCATCCAACCAGTCCTGGAAATACCGTTGATTTTATTCGCTTTGGTCGTGTTGCTCTTGTTTATATGAGTAAAGATGAAAGTGAGCTTGCGCTCTATAATATGAGCACGCGCGATTGGGATCAAATAGGTGGGTCCCAGGCGTTGCAAATGCGTCAGGCTATAAGAATTGCTAAAGGTGAAGCGGCCCCCGGGATTGTAACGGCGCCGGTCATTCTTGGTCAGTAGGAGAATTAATAACATGAGTAAAACTATGAAATTATTTACGAAAACGACAGCCGCATTAGTCGGCACGGCCCTTTTGGTCACAGCTGCACCGGCAAGTGCGCAAGGCGGTATATCATCTGTTAGTGATCTGCTGAACAAAGTTCGCAGTGATGCGGCTCAAACAGAATCTGAAAACCGTCAGCGCGAAGCACAATTTCGCCAGCGCCGCGATCAACAATCAGCTTTATTATCTAAGGCTCGCGGTGAGCTCGCGACATTAGAGCGCCAGGCACGTAGTGTTCAATCAACATTTGACTCAAACCAAGGCCGTATTGATAGCTTAACTGAACAGCTTCGTGTCGCCCAGGGTGATTTCGGTGAAGTGTTTGGTCTAGCGCGCGCCAAAGCGGGTGAGTTTAAGGCGACGCTGGATAACTCGCTTATCACGGCGCAATATCCAACGCGGACTGAAATTTTGGGTAAAGTGTCAGAGTCAAAGGCACTTCCAAGTACTGAAGATTTAAATGCTATTTGGCAATCAATGCTCGGCGAAATCCGCGCTCAGAGAGAAGTTGCTACTTTTGATGCGGCTGTTGCCAACGAAAATGACGGAGCCTCTCAATCTGTGACGCGCGTAGGGCCATTTGCTGTCTTTGCGGCTGACGGAAGTAGCTTTATGGAATATTCAGCGGCAGCAGAGCCCGGAGGTATTTCTTTGGGCAAGCTTAGAGCTCAGCCAGGTGGTGCCATCGGTGCAGCCGCTAACGCTGTAGCTGGCGCATCCGCTGGTGATGTTGTTTATGCGCCTATTGATCCAACTCGTGGCGGGCTTCTTAAGTCGCTTGAGCGTGTTCCAACTGTAACAGAGCGCGTTGGTAACCCATTCACTTTCACAAAGGGTCATGGCGGCGTTATTGGTCTGATCATTTTATGGCTGGCGATTGTTGGTATTGTTCTAGGTGTTTTAAATATTATCCGCCTTATGTTGACGGCGGCCGCTGTTGGTGGACAAAAGCGAAAAGCTCAAGCCTCTAAAGGTAACCCACTAGGCCGTATCATGATGGCATATGATGGTGTTAAAGGTCACGATTCTGATACGATCGAACTAAAGCTTGATGAAGCCATCTTGCAAGAGAGCCCCAAGTTAGAGCGTGGATTGAACCTTCTTAAGCTAGGTGCTGGTATTGCTCCACTGCTGGGTCTTTTGGGTACTGTGACTGGTATGATCAAAACTTTCCAAGCTATGATGATTTACGGAACAGGTGATCCCCAGCTTATGGCCGGTGGTATTTCCGAAGCGCTTGTGACAACAATGTTAGGACTGATTGCAGCTATTCCGCTCCTTATCCTACACAGCTTCTGTTCTTCTCTTGCTCGCGGTGTCCAAGGCACGCTTGAAGAGCAGTCAGCCGGTATCGTTGCACGTCACGTAGAAAGTCGCGGTTAAGGCCGCGACCCTCACCTAGAAGGGACACGCTATGTCTTTCCTTAATCCGCTTCAGGAGTTTCTGAATGATGGTGGTTGGGTTCTGTACGGAATTCTAATTGCCGCCTTCTTCCTCTGGAGCTTCATTATAGAGCGCTTTGCTTATTATTTCTTCGCGCATAGGCCGCTAAAGGCAAGCTTGCGCGATGAGTGGATATCTCGCAGCGACAAAACATCATGGCGCGCTTTGGCAGTACGGGATGAACTTGTATCACGCGTTAAAGTGCGAACTGATCAAAATGTCGGTATTATCAAGACACTCGTGGCCATGGCGCCATTGCTGGGTCTATTGGGTACTGTGACAGGCATGATTAATGTGTTTGATGTTATGGCTCTTACCGGGTCGTCTAATGCCAGACTTATGGCGGGCGGGGTCTTTCAGGCCACTATTCCGACAATGGCTGGTATGACGATCGCCCTATCAGGTCTATATTTTCCAACCCATTTTGAACGAAAGAGTCGTCGTGAAACTGCACGTTTTGCCGATGAACTTGGGGAGATTACAGAATGAGACGCCGCCGTAGAAATGCCGGGGCCGATGACGCCGACGTCGATATGACCCCAATGCTTGATATCGTCTTTATCATGCTCATCTTCTTTATCGTGACTGCCACATTTTTGGACGAGCGCGGTATTGATCTCACTCAGCCGCCTCCACCTCCAGATGATGACACACCGACAAACCCTAAGCCTGCCATTACGGTTTTCGTAAATGAACAGAGTACTTGTGCAGTGGATAGTCGTTTGACGGAATGTAATCGTGTCAGCCTGGCCGTTGAAAGATTGCTCGCTGATAAACCAGGCGCCAATATTATTCTCCGTATCCACGCTAAAGCTAAGCATGAGCTTTTGGTGGGATTAAAAGACGGATTTGATGATCGAGGCATGCAAACGAAAGTTGAAATCGTAGGTAGGTAATCACAACTGTGTGCGTTGCTTGAGATTTTACGATAACTGTGATAAGGTAACAATATGGCCAGACGAAGCCGGATACAAATTGAGGAAGAAGATACAGAGTTAAATATGACTCCCATGTTGGATGTCGTCTTTATCTTGCTGATTTTCTTTATCGTCACCTCGGTTTTTGTGAAAACCCCAGGGGTTGATCCATCAAAACCCTTAGCTGTGACGGATGAAAAGACGGATCCAACGATCTTGATTGCTGTAAATAATTTAAATGAGGTCTGGATTGATAAGCGTCCCTATGATGTCGGAGAAATCCGTCCGGTCGTTCAGTCCATGCGGGATGAAAATCCCAAAGCTGAAGCTATCATTATCGGTGACCGAAATGCCGAGGTTGGTGTTGTAATGGAGGTCCAGGAAATGATGCAGGATCTTAACATTCCAACCATCGTTTCAACGGAATAGGAGTGATTTAATGGGAAATGCATTAATACGTTGGTTGCTTTTTATACCAATCGCCGCCGCTGTAACCGTTGGCTTGTTCATGTTGATGATTAAGTTGATAGCCGGTGAGTTTAAAGCGGAAGAAAAGTTCGCTGTGGCGAATTTCGAAATTAACCCCACGGTTGAAGACGTGAAAGTCATCAGACGTGAGACTAAGGTTCAGCAGGTAAAAAAGGTTGTTACGCCGCCTCCACCGCCGCAAATTGAACGCCAGCAGGCTGCTAAGCCAACTGAGCGAATTGCCTCACTTGAAGGTAAGATACCTGAGTTTGAAGCTCCTAAGATCGACCGTCAGAGCTTTAAGATCCAAGTGAGTGACCGCGATGCTCAGCCGCTCGTACGTATCCCGCCTATCATGCCGCCACGTGCTGAGAAGTCTGGTCACTGCCGTATGCGGTTTGATGTGAGCCCAGAGGGTGCACCGTTTAATGTAAACGCGACCTATTGCACGCAAAAGCTGTTTGAGCGCGCTTCGGTCAAGTCTGTGCAAAAATGGAAGTATAACCCTAAAGTTGTCGATGGGCGTACTGTAGCCCGCTCTGGTGTTGAAACGAAAATTACATTTCGTTTGGCCGATGAGCGTGGAAACATTATTCCAGAATAAATTTAATTAGAAATATTGGTGACATAATGAGCCGCAAATTTTCACTTAAAAAACTTTTCATAACCAGTGCCGCCGCAATCTTAGCAGTTGGGGTATCTGTTTCTATGATGCCGCAAGACGCCTACGCACAGGCAAC
>CAZPLJ010000050.1:9106-17764 GCA_964587545.1 uncultured Caulobacterales bacterium
CCCAATGAGGCGGACGGCCTAAAGATTAATATCGCTCAGCTTATGATCGCAAATGGGCAATATGCCCAAGGCGCTCAAGAGCTAGAAAACTACCTTAATCGCGGCGGTCAGCGTAAGCCACAATATGTGGATATGCTTGTCTCTGCTTGGGTTCAGTCAGAAAATTATAGCAAGGCCTTACCATGGGCAGAGCAGTGGTTTCGTTCTGCGAGCCCAAAAGAGCGTAAGCATTTTGACTTACTAAATTTCCTTTACAACAATCTGGGCATGCAAGGCCGTCAGGCCGACATTGTTCGCGAAATGATCGTGAAATGGCCCAATGATAAGCAGCTTTGGGATACGTGGGCGTCTATGCTGGCCAATGGCGGACGCGAACAAGATGCGTTTGAAGTCCAAAAAATGCTTTATTTAGCTGGGGTCTCAAGCTCCGAAGCCGATTTATTGAAGGTTGTACAATATTACAGCTTCTATGATATGCCATTTCAGGCGGCCAAAATACTTGAAAAAGAAATGAATGCAGGCCGTATTTCACAGTCAGCCGAAAAGCTGGTCCAGCTCTCAGATCTATATCGTCAGGCGCGTGAATATAGGAAGGCCATCCCAATTCTTGAGAGGGCTGCGGGTCAGTCTGGACAAGCCAAGCTTTACGCGGATCTGGGCGAAGCGCTTTATAATGAAGGCGAATGTGTCAAAGCGGAAAGCGCATTTCAGGACGCGATCAGTCGCGGCTTCGATGCGGGTAAGTCCTGGATGTTAATCGCGACATGCCGTTATGAGGATGCTCAAAAAGAAGAACGGGCTGTGTGTTCCACCACGACCGCAGAGCAACGTAAAAACTCCTCAAAGAACCAAAAACGTGAACGTGCGATCGCGGCATTTAACAATGTCCCGGCATCTTCCCGTGAAAACCGCAACGCTAAGAAATGGGTTTCCTTCATTAGGGCTGAGGCTAAGGCGGTTGAAGATCGTTGTGAGTTTGAAGCCAGCGTTAAAGAAGAGCAGTGCTTCATCCAGATACGTCAGGCGATTTCAAACGCCGTCTTTACCGGAGGTGAAGTAGAAATCACTCCCGAATGTAAGCCATACAAAGCCAAATTTGATCGCTTATATACGCAAAAAGTGGCAACGGATCAGTAATTACTCCGATTGAAATATTTTTTAATGACCCCGGTTTCGACCGGGGTTTTTTTATGCATCAAACTTCATAGATTTAAATATAATGTAATAATATTTCAATATATTGACTTTTTGTAATTAGTGTGATAATATTACTTTAAACAGGAGGAAGTTATGCAAATATTCACACGTTCATTGATCGGAAGTGTTGGTGGTGCTGCCATGAGTTTTGGCCTGGCCTATATCATGATCCACATGATTGCCGTCGAGTTTAAAGCGGAAGACACATTCAAAGTCGCCGTTTTTGATATTAACCCGAAAATCGACGAAACTGTCATCGACACCCCTAGGATTACACCTCCAGAACCAGAGCGCGTAGAAACCCCGCCGCCGCCACCTATAATTGAAAGAACCTCAGCAGAGCTCCCATCAGAGAAAATCGTTGATATAGGTGGCTTACCCGATTTACCGCCCCCCGATATTGATATTGGCGGGCCAATTGATTTCGTTGTAAACGACACGGATGCCCAACCCATCGTTAGGATACCGCCTATTATGCCGCCGCGCGCGGAACGCTCGGGACATTGTGTTCTTAGGTTTGATGTAAGCGCATCGGGCGAACCTTATAATATCCAACCCACTTTTTGTTCAGAGAAGCTATTTTCAAGACCTTCAATAAAGTCGGTTAAAAATTGGAAGTATAAGCCAAAAGTCCAAGGTGGACTGGCCGTGACTCGTAACGGGGTTGTAACGCGAATATCGTTTAATTTGGCGGATGAGAACGGTAATCTTATTCCAGAATAGGAGACAGATATGAGACGCCTCCTTTTTCAAATTGGACTTATTACTTGCTTGGGCCTTTCCACGGCCCAAGCGCAAGAGGCCCGGCAATTTTCAACCCAGGTCGGAACACCCGTCAGCGAAGCTGCGGAATTATTGCGAGCCAATAGTCACGCCGAAGGTCTTGCTAAACTGGATCAAGCCCTAGCCATTAGCGACATCACGGCCTTTGAAAAATCCAGCATAGAACAAATGCGCGGCGCGGCGCTGTACCAGCTTGATCGCTATAGAGATAGTATCACCGCTTTTGAAACGGCAATCAATGCCGGAGGCCTGAGCGCCGCCGAGGTTCAAAGCCTCAACCTGCAAATCGCGCAAATTAAAATCGGCCTAGAGGATTTTATCGGCGGCGCGACAATGCTCGAAGCTTACGCGCGTCAAGGCGGCGACTTAAGCCCAAAACATATCGAAATCTTGATGCAGGCTTGGATAAAAGCTGAGCGATATGAAAAGTCGCTACCTTGGGCCAAGCAATTGTTTGACAGCGCTCAGCCAAAGGAGCGTAGCCATTATGATTTAATGAACTTTCACTATCATCAGCTCAAACAAACGACACAACAAGCCGATATTGTGATGCAAATGATCCAAAATTGGCCGGATGATAAAAGCCTTTGGGAAAACTGGGCCTCTCTCGAAGCCGCCTCCGGTGATGATTCAGCCGCGTTTGAGGTTAAGAAGCTTATGTATGAGCAAGGCTTGATCAGCACAGAAACCGAAATATCGCAGCTCGTACAATATCATGGATATTACGAAATCCCCTATTGGGGGGCTAAACTCCTCGACCGGGAAATGATAGCCGGACGCGTAGCTGAGACGCCTGAAAATCTAAAAAACTTGGCTAATCTTTGGCGCCAAGCCCGCGAGTATAAACGGGCTATTCCTGTGCTTGAAAAGGCCGCCAAGCTTGCAGGTGACAAACCAACCTATGCGGCTTTGGCTGAGGCCCTAGTTAATCAAAATTCCTGCGCGCAGGCTGAGGACGCCTTTATATCGGCGATTGATCAAGGTTATGGGCCTGCCAAACCGTGGATGTTAATCGGGACCTGTCGCTATGAAGCCGCTCAACTATATCCTAAGCCGAGTTGTTCGGATAATATTACGACCCGATGGGAATCTGATCGCTATAAAGCCCAAAATCATGCGATTAAGGCATTTGAAAAAGTGACACATAACCGAAAACTTGAGGCAGACGCGCAAAAGTGGACGTCTTTCATTAAGGCGGAGCAGAAAGCGCTTGAGGATCGCTGTGACTTTATCGCAAAGGAAAGGTGGTTGGTCTGTCAAACGGATATTAAACAGGCCTATAATAATATCATCTTCAATAAGGAAAAATTCGTCCTAAATGATAAGGCCTGTTTAGACTTTAAAGATCGTTATGACACGCATTATCGCCCGGGTCGTGATAATCAGGTGCAGCTCGTCGTAGAAATTAATTCACGGCCGTGACCGCAAAAGCATATTCAAGTGCGACTTCTTTAAGGCTGTCATAACGCCCGCTCTCCCCCGCATGGCCGGCCTCCATATTGATCTTTAATAATATGGGGGCTGGGCCTGTATGATGATCACGTATTTTTGCGGCCCATTTGGCGGGCTCCCAATAGGTTACGCGCGGATCAGTCAGGCCGCCGGATATGAAAAGCGGC
Source organism: uncultured Caulobacterales bacterium (assembly GCA_964587545.1). GTDB lineage: Bacteria > Pseudomonadota > Alphaproteobacteria > Caulobacterales > Maricaulaceae > JACOMS01. The sequence goes on from CAZPLJ010000050.1 coordinate 12,706, forward strand.
GGATAGCTCGCATCCACGACCTTGTCATAAGGTGAGTAAGCTTTGATCCGGTCATAGGCGTCCATGTCTTCCAGAGGATTGCCCCACTCGGGCCATTCAGGCGGCGTGAGCGGTAATGTATCATCACTCATCGTGTTGAGCACATCGACAAAAGGCACGGCCGCAATAACGCCCCCAAAAAGGTCTGGGTCTTGATTAAGCGCTGCGCCAACCAATAGTCCGCCGGCCGAGCCGCCATGGGCTATAACGCGCCCGCGAGATGCATATCCCTGATCACATAAGGCGCGCCCGACATCGACAAAATCGTTAAATGTGTTTGTCTTTTTTTCTAATTTGCCGTCAAGATACCATTGATAGCCCTTAGACATACCGCCGCGAATATGGGCCACCGCATAAATAAAGCCGCGATCAATTAAGGACAACCGTCCCGTCCGAAAAGCGGCCGGAATGGTGATCCCATACGACCCATAGCCATATAGCAAAAGTGGTGCAGAGCCGTCTTTAGGCGTATCTTTTCCCATGATAAGGGTGACAGGGATTGTCTCGCCGTCACGGGCAGCAATCATCAGTCGCTCTGTTTTATAGTCTGATGGCGCATGTCCGCTTGGCACATTTTGGGTTTTTCGTAAGACACGCACGCGCGTTTCCATATGATAATCAAAAATCTGCGAGGGCGTCGTTGGAGAGGAATAGGCAAACCTTAGCCACGGCGTGTCATATTCATATCCGCCCATGAGGCCTAGGCTATAGGCCTCTTCATCAAAAGCAATGTCATGCTCGGACCCGTCACGCATATCGCGTATGATGATACGGGGCAGGGCATTTTCCCTCACGAGGCGCACGAGGAAATGTTTATAAGTCTCAATCCCTAATATGAGCGTGCCCGATTGGTGCGGAATATAAGGCTCCCAGTCACCACCTATCTTTGGCGCACGCATGATTTGGAAATCCACAGCGCCGTTGGCATTGGTCAGGACATAAAAATAGTCGCCCTGTTCATGCACACTATATTCTAGGCCCGCCTGACGTGTCGCAAAGCAATTGGGATCTGTTAGGGGTTTAGAGGCCGGAATAAGCCGTAGCTCGCTTGTCGTGTGATTATGGGCGCTTATTTGTAGGAATTCACCCGAGTCGCTTTCACCAATAGACACAAAAAAACCGGGGTCGCTTTCCTGATAGATCTGGTGAATATTGTCTTTGTCTAAATGTTTGGCGTGCACGCTGGCGGGGCGTTGATTTTCATCCCGCTCTACCCAAAACAAAGTCGCGGAATCAGCCGCCCATTCGACATTGCCTGTGCTGGTCAAAATTCCAGTTGACGTGGCGGCCTGACTGACCTCACCCACAAAAATTTCGAAATTTTCAGACCCTTTATCATCTAGCGTATAAGCATAGCGACTATGGTCTGGGCTGTGGGTGACAGTCCCAATATTAAAAAAGCCTTTTTTATCTCCGGCGAGCTTATCGGCGTCGAGTATTATTTCCTCATCGCCATTCGTTTCTTTAGTTTCGGGGTCGATAGGAATGCGCGCATACAGACCGTGTTGGTCCCCTTTGCGAAAGCGGTGATAATAGGCATAGGTCCCATCAGGCGCCGGGACATCGCTATCCTCAGCTTCTAGGCGTCCTTTCATCTCTTCAAAAATCTCGGCCGAGAGCGGTTTAAGATCTGAGAGAACCTCCTCGGTATAGGCATTTTCTATCTCTAGATGAGACCGAATATCTGAATCCAGCAGGCTGGGGTCACGCATCACGGCCTGCCAGTTTTCATCTTTCATCCAGTGATAGTCATCCGTTCGCCTTCGTCCTAATTGCTCGGTCGTGACGGGTTTCTTCGTGGCTTTGGGTGGGTGTGGTTTGAGATTAAATTTTGGCATCAGTCCATCGCCCGTCCGAGATAGATATAAAGTTCGGGCAATAAAGCTTCGTCGCCGACGGCGACGACCTGACCGCCATTCACAGCGGATCCGCCGTGCCAATTGGTAAGCTTTCCGCCTGCGCCTTCAATTATAGGTATGAGAGCGCGTACGTCGCAAGGCTTAAGACCCGCCTCGATAATAATATCCATACGTCCGCTGGCCACCATCGCATAGCCATAGGCGTCAAGCCCCAAGCGTGAAAAGCGAGTGCCGCGCCTTATCATATTATAGGCCGCGAATTCTCCTGGCTTGAACATCGCTAGCGGCTCCGTGCAGCCTAAAACCGCCTCTATTAAGGTTGGGCAGGTGCGTGTATTTAATTTGTTCTTATCGCGATTATCTGCGGGCTCAATCCACGCTGATTTCGTCTTTCCATAGGTTTGACCCATATAACATTGATCCATGGCCGGGACGTCAATCATACCCAAGACTGGCATATTTTCATAAGATAGCGCGATTAATGTCGTCCACATGGGAACGCCCGCCACAAAGGCTCGGGTGCCGTCAATGGGATCTAGGGTCCAGCTAAATTGATTTTTTCCTGTATGATTGGGAAACTCTTCGCCTTCTATTCCGTCATCCGGAAAGGCTATTAATATTTGCTGGCGCAGAACATCTTCGGCGTCAATATCAGCTTTGGTAACGGGATCATAATCTGATCCGCTAGCCTTATTTACGATATCTCTGGGAGCTTTGAAAAGAGGTAGGGTGATGTCACGCGCGCTGCGCGATAACAGTTGAAACAGTTCGAGCCTGCGTCCTATTTCAAATTCAATGTCCATGACGGGCGGCTTATCACGCCGCCCGGAAATTGGCTATTTATTTAAGGCGCGACTAAGCGAATATTCGGGCTGGGTGTAGGCGAGTCCGATTTCTCTAATGATTTCGCCAAATCAAGGAAATGTTTCCGTGGGCCTTCGCTCATGGAGTAATAGGCTCTCACAAGGTCCATCGTCTCTTTCTTTGATAAAACATCAGGCGCAATAAATTCCATATTTTCATCATTGGCCGGCATGTCATGATCCATTAATCCTTCATAGAAATACTGGATAGGAACAGATAAAGCTTCTGAAAGTTCAAACAAGCGCGCCGCACTAATCCGGTTAGCGCCACATTCGTATTTTTGAATTTGTTGGAACCGAATGCCAACCATATCCCCTAGGGCTTGTTGTGTAAGCCCTAAAAGGCGACGACGGCGGCGCAAACGCTTGCCGACATAAAAGTCTATTTCATTGGTCATTTTATTTCCTTATCATCAAACTGGCACCGCGTGGGAGTGCTGCCTTGCCGATAAGGGGAGCAAGGGCCGTGCCAAGTTCGTCTGTCAGTTGTTCCCCGTCAAGGCGAGTGTTTTGCACCGTAATTGCACACTTAAGCAGAGAATTAACCATAACGTGTATCAAAACAGCACATATGAATATCCGATAAACGAATAATCGTGACGTTGGTCACAGCTTGAAAATTGCAAAATGCTACCCACATATAGGATGACCCTGTTTAGGGTTTTCCTCCCCTTCGAACTGGCCGCCTTGTGCGGCCTTTTTTTGAATCTGTTTTTGAGCTACTCTGCAGCGATCTGACGGGGTGATGTCATAAAGGCCACAATATCATTGATAATGGCGTCAATATTTTCTGAGAGAGTTTTATACCCTCGCATGGGTTCATATGTATCCGGATTAAGATAAAGGTCGCGGTTAATTTCTATTTGAATGGTTTGAACCCCGTCCTCAGGTCGCCCATAATGGGACGTGACATGGCTCCCTGCATAAGGATAATTTCGTGTCACCTCATATCCATGCGCTGCAAACAAATTATGGATAAGGTCAGTTGTTTCCGAGTGGCAAGACGTACCATAACGGTCACCTAATATAATGTCGGCCCGACGGGTGCCCATTGGGGAAAAACCTGGCATTGAATGACAATCAATAATAATCGCATGTCCGAAGAGCATTTTTGATGTCTCGATCAATTTTACCAAGGCTGCATGATAGGGTCGGTAAAGCATGTCCAATCGGGCTTCAATAATCGAGGGTTTAAGCCCACGTTTATAAATCGGCTTATCTTCTGCAATTATCTCCGGGATAACGCCTAACCCAATCTCGGCGCGGGCTGTGGCGACTTGGTTGCGTTTTAACCATTTTTGCGGCAATTCATCTTCGGCGCGGTTTACATCGACAAAGCATCTCGGAAAACGCGCCTTTAATAAGGGGGCGCCATGATTGGTCACGCTTGCGAATAACTTGTCAATTAGAGCATCCTCATTCCGACGTAGGGATTTCAAACTTTGTTGTGAGCGCGCAAGAAAACTCTCAGGATAAATGGAACCCGAATGTGGTGACGTAAAAATGATCGGGCAGGTCCAATGATTAGGATATAAGATCTCAGTAGGAGGATCAAAGGCTGCCATGCAGGATGCCTCGTGATGTTTATTTCGCCACATCATCGCAACGCCCCTGAATTAACGACTGCGTCAAATCTTAAGATAAAATTGCGTTCGCGCTTAGAAAAATTTAAGATGCTTACGGTATAAGCGCCTAAATAGGCCAAAAAAATGCACGGATTTGATGTGTGCCACGTCATGAGTCCCGATATAAAGCATGTCAGGCCAAAAATCTATAGGTGGACAAAGTCCGGGTGAGGTAAAATGGCAACAATTTTATACGCAGAAGATGATGACGGCATGCGCCGTTTCTTCGAAAAGGCGCTTGAGAAGGCCGGGCATCATGTTATTTCCTGTGCTGACGGTGAGCGGGCTTTGCGTGCGTTAAAATTCGCAGATGGAGCTTTTGACCTTTTGCTTACGGATATTGTGATGCCGGGCGTTGACGGGATTGAGCTTGCTAAACATGCCGAGAAAATATCACCCGGTATCAAAATCATGTTTATTACGGGATTTGCCGCTGTGGCTATGCAAGACCCGCAGGCGGCTGAAAGCGCAACCGTGCTGTCCAAGCCCATTCATCTGCGTCAGTTGGTCAATGAAGTTGATAAGTTAATCGCTGCTTAAAAAAGCTTGCTTCGACCCGACAGGGTCGATATATGCCGTCTCTCACGAATGGTGCGGGCGATTAGCTCAGCGGGAGAGCACTACATTGACATTGTAGGGGTCACTGGTTCAATCCCAGTATCGCCCACCATTC
>CAZPLJ010000051.1:0-10086 GCA_964587545.1 uncultured Caulobacterales bacterium
GGAAGAGAATAAAACAATTCTGGTAGAGTTATGAAAATTAGGGTCACATCTTCTCATGCCTGCAAAGCGAAGGTCAAAAATAGGTTGTCTCCCTTTGCAACGCTTTGTTCCAGACTCGAACTTGACTAGTGGGCTACCACAGAAGGTAAGAATTACAATTTAAGTAAATTAGGAGGTAAACAATTTTTCAAAATATTGGTAAACATTTGACATTCCAAAAGGTCTTATGTTATTGATTTTATAGCATAATTTTCTTACATTTCGCCGCATCCCCGGTGCGCCATTTTTACCGATAATGACCAAAACATTGCTATACACCTTCATTCAATACTTCCATATTGGGACGGAAAATGTCATTAAGCTTTCGCTGTGCGCGCATCAACATGATAGCGCTAACATTAGGTGTTGAAGTAAGAGAATAAGATGGCAGAATTTATACCCGTCCAGCCTTTTGATATTGTAATCATTGGCGGCAATGGTGACCTGGCGAAGCGGAAATTATTGCCTGCACTTTTTCACCGTTTTCTGGATGGTCAAATCTGCCACACCTGTCGGATTTACGCCATTGCACGCTCAGATCAATCCCGCGCCGATTATGTGACGTGGGCAAGAGAGGCGTGTAAGGCGGGCACAAGCGATTGGGACGAAGAGAAATGGACAACCTTTTCCAAATATCTCTCCTATCTGACGATGGATGCCACAGACCCGGATGCCGATTGGGACCAGGTAAAGAAATATCTCACCAAAGATGATCGTCCCTGTATATTTTATCTCGCGACGACCCCGCTTATCTATGTCGACATCTGTAAAGCCTTGAAAGCCAATGAGCTAAACGGGCCGTGGTCGCGCCTTGTTTTGGAAAAACCCATTGGTAAAAATCTAGCATCAGCCAAAGAAATTAATGACGGGGTTGGAGATGTGTTCCCGGAAGAATCTGTTTACCGGATCGATCATTATCTCGGAAAAGAAACGGTTCAGAACCTGCTTGTTTTACGCTTTGCTAATACGCTGTTTGAACCTATTTGGTCGCGCAATGCGATTGACCATGTGCAAATAACTGTCGCGGAAAGCGTCGGTTTGGAAGGGCGCGCGGATTATTATGATCGATCAGGCGCCGTGCGCGATATGGTACAAAATCATTTGCTTCAGCTCTTATGCCTTACCGCGATGGAGCCGCCAAACTCATTAAATGCCAATAGTGTACGCACAGAAAAGATCAAAGTGCTGAAAGCCTTAAAACCTTTCACGTCCGAAACAGCGGCGCAAAATACAGTACGCGCGCAATATAAAGCCGGGTTAGCCGAAGGAGAAGCGGTCCAAGGTTATCTTGAAACCTTATCCGGCGAGAGCAGCCAAACTGAAACTTACGCCGCGATAAAAGCCGAGATTGAAAATTGGCGTTGGGCGGGCGTGCCCTTTTATCTGCGCACCGGAAAACGTATGGAAAGCCGGCGCTCGGAAATTGTGATTCAATTTAAATCCACACCGCATCGTTTATTTGAAGATGATCGTGCGCCAAATCGCTTGGTCTTACGTTTGCAGCCCGATGAAGGTATGAAGCTTTTCATTGAGATCAAAGAGCCGGGTCCCGGGGGCATGCGGCTAAAATCTTTGCCGCTAAACCTGTCTTATGCTGATAATTTTGCTGTGCGTTATCCGGACGCTTATGAGCGTCTTTTAATGGATGTGATCCGGGGAAATCTTTCGCTCTTTATGCGCCGCGATGAAGTCGAAGCGGCGTGGGAATGGGTCGATAACTTACTCGAAGTTTGGGAGGCTGGGAGCCAGCCTTTGGAGACCTATCCCGCTGGCACTGACGGACCTGTGCAAGCTGCGATGTTAATTGACCGTGATGGTCGCGATTGGTGGGATGATACGGAATGATTAGCTGCACCACAGTCAATGTGTGGGTCGAACGCATTGTTTATGACATTGTCAAAAACCTAAACCTCGGTCTTTCCGAAAAAGGCCGCGCCAGTCTTCTCGTGTCTGGGGGCAGTACACCTGCCCCTATATATCAAGATCTAAGCCAACAAAAATTAGACTGGTCAAAGATTGATATTGCTTTGGTAGATGAGCGTTGGGTTGATCACACCGATCAGGCCTCAAACACACGACTCATTCACGAGACCTTATTGATCAATCAGGCGGCTCGGGCGACATTTATAGATATGAAAACGGATCACAATACGGCCCAACATGCCCTTGCAGCCGTCAATAATTCCTATCAAAATATGGGCCTGCCTTTTGATGTGGTTGTTCTGGGCATGGGGTCTGATGGACATACGGCGTCTCTGTTCCCTTATTCGCAAGGCTTAGCGGAGGCGCTTGATACTAATCATATCGTCGCTCCTATCATGGCCAAAAAATCAAACGTTACAGGAAATAATCTCGAGCGTATGACTTTAACAGGCCCGGCGATTGCGACAGCGCGGTCTGTGATTTTGGCCTTAAAAGGTGCGGCCAAAAAAGATACTTACGTGTCAGCGATGTCTTGCGAAGATCACCATCTTATGCCTGTTAAGGCATTTATGGGCGCGGATAATTTCACTACCTATTGGACGGCTTAATGACCACACTTCATCCTGTTATCGAAAAAGTTACTGAACGTATTGTCAAGCGTTCCAAAGATAAGCGCCAAGCCTATCTTGATGAGGTTGCCTCGCGCCGCCCGGACGGTCCGTCTCGTAAAAAACTCAGCGCGGGAAATCAGGCCCATGCTTCCGCTGGTTGCGCGCTTCATGACAAACAGGCCTTGCTTGGGGCGAGCTGGCCAAATATCGGCATTGTCACATCCTATAATGATATGCTCTCGGCCCACCAGCCTTATGAAATTTACCCGGAAATCATTCGTATGGCGGCGCGCAAAGTCAGCGCAACGGCTCAAGTTGCGGGCGGGGTTCCGGCTATGTGTGACGGGGTGACCCAAGGCCGTGAGGGTATGGAAATGTCCCTCTTTTCTCGCGATGTGATTGCCATGTCGACCGCTGTGTCTCTGTCCCATGATACGTATGACTCGGCGCTATTTTTGGGTGTGTGTGATAAAATCGTACCCGGCCTTTTGATCGGCGCGCTTAGTTTTGGACATATTCCGGGCATTTTTGTACCCGCGGGTCCTATGCCGTCCGGACTACCGAATAAGGAAAAAATCCGTATCCGACAGCTTTTCGCCCAAGGCAAAATTGGCCGGGAAGAATTATTAAAGGCCGAAAGCGAAAGCTATCACAGCCCGGGGACCTGCACCTTTTACGGCACGGCAAATTCTAACCAAATGATGATGGAAGTGATGGGGCTACATTTGCCCGGCGCGGCGTTTGTTAATCCGGCGACGGGTTTACGTCAGGCCGTAACAGAAGCCGCGGCTCAGCGCGCGGCGGCAATTACGGCGCTGGGTGATGAATATATACCGATATCTGAGGTCGTGACCGAAAAAGGCATTGTGAACGCCATTGTCGGCCTGATGGCAACAGGCGGGTCAACCAATCATACGATCCATATTCCGGCCATCGCCAATGCGGCTGGGATAGACGTCAACTGGGATGATTTTGCCGATATATCTTCTGTGACGCCGTTGCTCACACGGATTTACCCTAATGGCTCGGCGGATGTGAACCATTTCCACGCCGCGGGCGGTATGGGCTTTGTCATTAGAGAGCTCCTATCCGCGGGCATATTGCACGCCGATATCAAGACGGTTGCAGGGGGTGATCTCTGGTCTTATGCCCAAGAGCCTGTGCTTAAGAATGAGGAACTTATCTGGCGTGACGCCCCAGACAAGAGCGGGAATGATGACATCGTCAGAACGGCTGATAAACCCTTTAGCGCAGATGGCGGTATGCGGCTTTTATCCGGGCCTTTGGGTCGCGGCGTGATCAAGACATCTGCCGTTGATGAAGCGCAGCGTTTTATCAAAGCGCCCGCGCGTGTTTTTGACGGGCAAGATGCCATGCTCACTGCGTTTAAAAATGGCGAGCTTAATCAAGATACAGTCGTCGTTGTCCGTTTTCAGGGTCCGCAAGCTAACGGCATGCCCGAGCTTCATAAGCTTACCCCATCCTTGGGTGTTTTGCAGGATCAAGGTTTTAAAGTGGCACTTGTCACGGATGGCCGTATGTCTGGTGCGTCCGGTAAAGTCCCTGCCGCTATTCATGTCGGACCCGAAGCCTTAGCGGGTGGCCCGCTTGCGCGTGTTCAGGACGGCGATGTCATCACGCTGGATGCGGAAAAAGGTGAACTTCTCATTGATGTATTGCCTGAGGATTTTCAGGCGCGCGAACCCGCCATTTATAAACCCAATAAAAAAGTCTTGGGGGCTGGCCGAGATTTATTTGCTGGATTCAGACAAGCTTGTTCTTCGGCCGAAACCGGCGGGATGAGCTGGACGGCGGCTTAAGCTCTTACTGGCAAAGGACAGCTCACGCCTGTTCCACCAATGCCGCAATAGCCGTTCGGGTTTTTCGCGAGATATTGCTGATGGTAATCTTCAGCCGGATAATAGGTCGGAACGGCCCCGATTTCTGTCGTGATCGGACCAAAGTTTTTGGCTTGATAGGCTGTATTATATAAATCTTTGGCCGCATTAGCGGCATCCAAATGCGCGTCCGTATAAGTATAAATCACGCTGCGATATTGCGAGCCGATATCATTGCCCTGACGGTCGCCTTGTGTGGGGTTGTGATTTTCAAAAAACACTTTCAGGATTTCATCAAAGCTAATGACAGAGGGATCAAACACCAGATGCACAACTTCGGCATGGTTCGTTGTCTTTGTGCAAACGAGTTTATAATCTGGGTTCTCATGATCCCCGCCAGCATAGCCCACGCTGGTCACATGGATCCCGTCAAGCTTCCAGAAGATACGCTCCGCACCCCAGAAACATCCCATGCCCACCATGGCTTGTTCATATCCGTCGGGATAGTCTTCAAACATATTTTGTCCATTGACAAAATGGGTCGGTATCTTTGCCAGCATAAACGCCTCCTATTGCCTCTCAGATAAGTGTATTTAGCGCGTCTTCAAGTTTGCTGGCAATCACTAATGTGTTAGCGACCGTGTCACAGAGAGCTTGGTTAATCTCGATATTGATATGCTTTAATCCCTTATTCCCCAAATGCACATCGACCGTATGATTGAGCTCATAGGCTGAATAAGGCTCATTTATTCTCACCCGTAATTCCGGATGAAGGCGCTCAAGTGCGGATTTATAATCATACATGCGATCAAAATCATGTTTGACCAATAGTCCGACATCGAGCTCGCGATTGACCTTGCTTGTCTTAAGCTTTGGCGTGAAGCTGTGAATAGAGACGATAAGCGGATCATGGAGCCCTTGAATACGCCGGGAAAGTTCCGCGTGATAGGGTGTATAAAATTGGTCTATCCGCGCCTGTCGTTCCGCCTGATCAAGATTTTGATTTTTTGGGACGACGGTGCCGTCACTTATCTCTGGGATGAGGCCGGGGGCAAGGGGCGACCTGTTAAAATCGATGAGTAGGCGCGAAACGCCCGCTAGATGTCCGCCGCATCCAAAGGCTTTACATAAATGCCGAATGACGGTTTCCGTTCCGATATCCCAGGCAATATGTCGGGTGAGGTCATCACCAACTAAGCCAAGATTGTCATAATCTGGCGGGATATAGCGTGAGGCATGATCCCCAAAAATAAACATGGATATGTCGGACTCGCTGGGTATGCTTTCATAGGCTGTCATACGTCCATCTTTATCGCTTCAGTGATGAATGCAAGCCCTAGTGTGAATTTAACTCGGCTTAAAGCCCTCCGCCTTATTTAGACGTTATGCGCTGGTTTCTCACAGATTTGGAAACGCGCCGAAAGAATAGGCCATAAAAAAACCGCCATTAAGGCGGTTTCTTTTTAATAAGATGTGAGGCTTGAGGGTTTACTCAGCCGCTTCAATTTCAGACGGGAACTCTTCCAAGCTCTCGGCCTGTGCGGCACGCTCTTCGAGAAGTTTCTGATCCCGGTCATTGGCAAGCTTCTGATACTTACGCAGATTGCCACCCGTACCAGCCGGAATGAGACGACCAACAATGACGTTCTCTTTCAAGCCTTCCAGCATGTCTTCCTTACCACTAACTGACGCTTCAGTCAGAACGCGTGTTGTTTCCTGGAAGGAGGCCGCTGAGATGAAGCTACGTGTCTGTAGTGAGGCTTTGGTAATACCTAACAAGACAGGTATAGAGCTTGCCGGAGTGGCGTTCTTATTATTAGCCAGTAATGCCTCATTGGTTTGTGCAAACTCAATACGGTCGACATTGTCGCCTTTCAGATAAGATGTCTCACCTGGGTTTGTCACTTCGACTTTTTGTAACATCTGACGCACGATCACTTCGATATGCTTGTCGTTAATCGGCACGCCCTGCAGACGGTAAACGCCCTGGACTTCGTCAACGAGATATTCGGCGAGTGCTTCAACACCCATGATTTTCAGGATGTCATGCGGCGCCGGATTACCATCAAGCAGGAAGTCACCTTTCTTCACACGGTCACCATCCTGGACAAGCATATGCTTACCTTTGGCGATGAGGAAGGTTGACGGATCTTTTGTGTCATCGTCTGGCAAGATTGAGATCTTACGCTTGTTTTTATAATCACGCGTAAATTCGATCGTACCTTCAATGTCGGCGATAACCGCATCATCTTTTGGACGACGCGCTTCAAACAGTTCAGCCACGCGCGGTAGACCCCCGGTAATGTCTCGCTGTGTCGCGCCACCTTTCGGGATACGGGCCAATACGTCGCCCGGCTTAACCACATCACCGTCTTGGACAGAGAGAATGGCGCCAACGGCTAGCATGTAGCGGGCAATATTGCCGCTTGCTAATTTCACCGGCTCACCCTTGTCGTCTTGGATAACGGCAAATGGCTGAATTTCTGAGCCTTTGGCACTGGCGCGCCAGTCAACGATCACCTTGGAGGAGATACCTGTATCTTCATCGGTCTCTTCCTTGGCGGACACACCGTCAACGATATCAAGCAATTTCACTTCACCGCCAACTTCTGTGATGATTGGCAACGCATATGGGTCCCACTCGGCAATACGGTCACCGCGACCGACCTTGCCGCCATCTTTCACAGACAGGCGAGTACCATAAGATACTTTGTGGCCTTCAAGCTCTTTGCCATCACCATCAACAACAGAGATGGTCATGTTACGGCTCATAACGATGAGGAGACCGCCAGCCGTTTCAACTGTGCTTGAGCCTTCTTCAAAGGCAATTCTACCTTCATTAGAGCTTTCAATCACAGACTTATCAGACACAGAGGCCGTACCGCCAATGTGGAAGGTCCGCATGGTAAGCTGTGTACCCGGTTCACCAATAGATTGCGCGGCGATAACACCGACGGCTTCGCCCATATTGACCTTTGTTCCGCGAGCGAGATCACGCCCATAACAAGTTCCGCAAATTCCGTAGCGGGTTTCACAGGTTAGTGGCGAGCGAACGCGGGCATTTTGCAGACCCGACTCGTCAATCTCAAGCGCCATATCTTCGTCAATATAGCTATTGGCTGGATAAAGAAGTTCACCATTACGCGGATCATGAATATCTTCGGCTGTCGTCCGGCCGAGCATACGCTCACCCAGTGAGACAACCACTTCACCGCCGTCAACGACAGGCTTAAGGTCGATACCTTGTGTGGTGCCGCAATCTTGTTCTGTGACGATACAGTCCTGAGCAACATCAACCAAACGACGGGTTAGATAACCTGAGTTGGCAGTTTTAAGCGCGGTATCGGCTAGACCCTTACGGGCTCCGTGAGTGGAGTTAAAGTAATCCATCACGGTCAGACCTTCTTTAAAGTTGGCCGTGATCGGTGTCTCGATAATCTCGCCAGACGGCTTGGCCATCAGGCCGCGCATACCAGCAAGCTGTTTCATCTGGTTTTTGGAACCACGCGCACCGGAGTTGGCCATCATGAAGATCGAGTTGATCAACTTACGGTCTTTCGCCGCCTCGTCCATCATAGCGTCGGCCACTTTGTCGGTACATTTCGACCAAGCATCGACAACTTTGTTATATTTTTCGCCTTTGGTGATCAGACCATCCGCATATTGCTGTTCAAAGTCGGATACAAGTTCCTGTGTTTCATTGACCAGCGTATATTTGGCGTCTGGGATAATCATGTCATCCTTGCCAAAGGAGATACCGGCACGACAGGCTTCACGGAAACCAAGGCCCATAATCTTATCAGCAAAGATCACAGTCGCTTTCTGACCTGCATGACGATAGACACTATTGATCATATTGCCGATTTCTTTCTTCGTCAGAACCTTGTTGACCACAGTGTGCGGAATAAGGTGATGACCAGGAAGATATTCGGCGATTTTCAAGCGTCCGGGAGTCGTATCAGCGACGTCCCAATGCCATGAGCCGTCCTCACTATAGGTTTTGAAGCGACCCTTAACTTTGGCATGAAGCGAAACAAGTCCGTTATCAAGCGCAGCTTCAACTTCGGCCATATTGGCAAACATCATGCCTTCGCCTTTTTCACCGTCGCGCATCAGCGACATGTAATAAAGACCTAGAACGATATCCTGAGACGGTACAATAATCGGCTTACCATTGGCGGGTGAGAGGATGTTATTCGTCGACATCATCAAGACGCGGGCTTCGAGCTGGGCTTCAATGGAGAGCGGTACGTGAACCGCCATTTGGTCACCGTCAAAGTCAGCGTTAAAGGCGGCACAAACAAGTGGGTGCAAGCGAATAGCTTTACCTTCGGTAAGCTTAGGTTCAAATGCCTGAATACCAAGTCTGTGAAGTGTTGGCGCGCGGTTTAAGAGAACAGGGTGCTCGCGGATAACCTCATCCAAAATATCCCAAACTTCCGGGCGCTGCTTTTCAACAAGCTTTTTGGATTGTTTCACCGTGCCTGAGAGGCCTTTGGCGTCAAGACGCGCATAGATAAACGGCTTGAACAATTCGAGCGCCATTTTCTTAGGCAGACCACATTCATGTAGTTTTAGTTCAGGACCAACCACGATCACGGAACGACCGGAATAGTCAACGCGCTTCCCGAGAAGGTTCTGACGGAAACGGCCCTGCTTACCTTTAAGCATATCTGACATGGATTTCAGCGGACGCTTATTGGCGCCTGTAATCACGCGGCCACGACGACCATTGTCAAAGAGAGCATCAACAGACTCTTGGAGCATCCGCTTTTCATTACGGATGATGATGTCTGGCGCTCGAAGCTCTAACAGGCGCTTCAAACGGTTATTCCGGTTAATCACACGACGATAAAGGTCGTTTAGATCAGATGTCGCGAAACGACCACCATCTAGTGGCACAAGAGGACGCAGCTCAGGCGGAATGACAGGAACAACGGTCAAAACCATCCATTCTGGACGGTTACCAGACGTTACAAAGGCTTCGAGAAGCTTTAAGCGCTTAGATAGCTTTTTAAGTTTAAGCTCTGAGCCTGTTTCACCCATATCAAAACGTGTGCGCTCAATCTCAGCTTCGAGATCAAGGTTTTGCAACATTTCCCGCACGGCTTCCGCGCCAATACCGGCTGTGAAGCTATCTTCGCCAAATTCGGCTTGGGCATCGATATATTCGTCTTCTGAGAGGATTTGGCGCTCAGACAGAGAGGTCAATCCCGGCTCAGTGACAACATAGCTTTCAAAGTAAAGCACACGCTCGACTTCTTTTAAGGTCATGTCGAGCATGGTCGAAATACGAGAGGGAAGAGACTTCAAGAACCAGATATGCGCAACCGGCGCGGCCAGATCGATATGGCCCATACGTTCGCGACGCACGCGGGTGACAGTCACTTCAACGCCGCATTTCTCACAGACGACGCCTTTATATTTCATGCGCTTATATTTTCCGCAGAGACATTCATAATCTTTGACCGGGCCAAAGATACGTGCACAGAACAGGCCGTCTTTCTCGGGCTTGAATGTGCGGTAATTGATCGTTTCCGGCTTTTTGATCTCACCAAAAGACCAGCTCGCGATTTTCTCCGGGCTTGCCAAAGAAATACGGATGCGGTCAAAGGTAGGCCCTTCTTGCGCGGGGTTGAAAATGTTCATGACCTCTTGGTTCATAACTTTTTCCT
>CAZPLJ010000051.1:10186-17748 GCA_964587545.1 uncultured Caulobacterales bacterium
CCGTTCGTCAGCTCGACATTGAGACCGAGTGAGCGGATCTCTTTGACAAGCACGTTAAAGCTTTCCGGAATACCAGCTTCAAAGGCATCATCACCGCGGACGATACTTTCATAAACCTTGGTCCGACCCGCCACGTCATCGGATTTAACCGTGAGCATTTCCTGCAATGTGTAAGCGGCGCCATAAGCTTCCAAGGCCCAGACTTCCATCTCACCAAAGCGCTGGCCACCAAATTGGGCCTTACCGCCAAGCGGCTGCTGGGTAACGAGGGAGTATGGCCCGATTGAGCGGGCGTGGATCTTGTCATCCACCAAGTGGTGAAGCTTAAGCAGATATTTATAGCCAACCGTGACCGGACGGATAAACTTCTCACCTGTACGGCCATCATAAAGCGTGACCTGACCAGAGGAGGTTAGACCTGCGCGCTCTAATGTGTCAACGATATCGGGTTCACGGGCACCGTCAAAGACAGGCGTCGCAATCGGCACACCGTTTTTGAGGTTTCCAGCAAGCTCAATGATCTCGTCATTTTTACGTGGCATTTCCTCATCTTCGCCGTAAGCGATCTTAAGGGCGTCTTTGACCTGATCAAGCTGTCCGTCCTGCTCATAGGCCGTTAGCGCATCATCGATAAGCTTGCCCATGCCGGAACAGGCCCAACCCAAATGAGTTTCCAAAATCTGTCCGACATTCATTCGTGACGGAACCCCGAGTGGATTTAGCACGATATCAACGGCGCGACCATTATCGAGGAATGGCATATCCTCGATGGGGTTAATCTTGGAGATAACACCTTTGTTTCCGTGACGACCGGCCATTTTATCACCGGGTTGAAGCTTACGCTTAACCGCGACAAAGACTTTGACCATTTTCATAACGCCCGGTGGTAATTCATCACCACGCTGTAGCTTGTCGACCTTATCTTCAAAGCGGGCATCAAGACGGGCTTTTGAGCTGTCATATTGCTCTTTAAGCGCTTCAAGCTCACCAATGGCTTTGTCATCATCAAGACCAATGCGCCACCAATCTGAACGCGGCACCTCGTCAAGAGTTTCTTGGGTGATCGGGCCTTTCTTAAAGCCCCGGGGTCCGGAGACAGCCTTTTTACCGATGAGTGTTTTCTGAACAGAGGCGTAAACAGAGCGCTCAAGGATAGAGACCTCATCATCACGGTCTTTACCAAGAGATTCAATCTCTTCGCGTTCGATTTGCATCGCACGTTCATCTTTTTCCACACCGTGGCGGTTAAAGACGCGAACCTCAACAACAGTACCAGAGGCACCGGGTGACATCTTAAGAGATGTATCACGCACATCAGACGCTTTTTCACCAAAGATAGCTCGAAGAAGCTTTTCTTCCGGCGTCATTGGGCTTTCGCCCTTTGGTGTAACTTTACCGACAAGAATATCGCCGGGGCCAACTTCGGCACCCACAGCAACAATCCCGGCTTCGTCGAGATTACGCAGAGCTTCTTCACCAATATTTGGAATATCGCGTGTGATTTCCTCAGGCCCAAGCTTTGTATCGCGGGCCATGACAGAAAACTCTTCCAAGTGAACGGATGTATAAACATCGTCGCGCACAATACGCTCAGAGATGAGGATTGAGTCTTCGAAGTTATAGCCATTCCACGGCATGAAGGCCACGAGGATGTTCCGGCCTAGAGCCAGTTCGCCAAGATCGGTTGACGGGCCGTCAGCGATGATATCGCCGGCCTTGACTAGGTCGCCAACTTTCACAACCGGACGCTGGTTGATACAGGTCGACTGGTTAGAGCGCTGGAACTTGAGCAGGTTATAGATATCAACCCCGGATTTTTTCAGGTCTGTTTCTTTAGTCGCGCGAATAACGATACGTTTTGCATCACATTGCTCAACAATACCGTCACGCTTGGCAGCCACCGTCGCACCTGAATCAAGCGCCACAACAGATTCCATACCTGTACCAACAAGCGGAGCTTCCGCTTTTAAGAGTGGCACCGCTTGGCGCATCATGTTTGATCCCATCAGGGCGCGGTTCGCGTCATCATTTTCAAGGAAAGGAATAAGCGCAGCAGCCACAGAGACAAGCTGTTTTGGAGACACGTCAATAAAGTCAACTTCATCGCGCGGGATCATGGTTACATCGCCATTAACCCGACACGTTACGAAATCAGACGCGAGTTCGCCGCTTTCGGTGATTTCCGCATTGGCCTGAGCAATTTTGTAACGCGCTTCTTCCATGGCAGACAAATAGACAACTTGTTTCTTAAGTTTGCCAGTTTCGATTTTGCGGTAGGGGCTTTCGATAAAGCCGTATTTATTTACGCGGGCATGGGTCGCCAGCGAGTTAATCAAACCAATGTTCGGACCTTCCGGTGTTTCAATCGGACAAATACGACCATAGTGAGTTGGGTGAACGTCGCGAACTTCAAATCCGGCACGTTCACGTGTCAAACCACCCGGTCCAAGCGCAGATAGGCGGCGCTTATGGGTAATTTCGGATAATGGATTAGTCTGGTCCATAAATTGAGAGAGCTGGGATGAACCAAAGAACTCACGCACAACGGCTGCAGCAGGTTTGGCGTTAATCAAATCATGTGGCATGACAGTTTCAATGTCGACGCTGGACATACGCTCTTTTATGGCGCGCTCCATACGCAATAGACCAATACGGTATTGGTTTTCCATCAGCTCACCAACAGACCGCACGCGGCGATTGCCGAGGTTATCAATATCGTCGATCTGGCCGATGCCGTCTTTGAGTTTCACAAGTGTTTCAACAACCGCGAGCAGGTCTTCATTGCGAAGCACACGAACTTCCGGATCAGCATCCAGATTCATGCGCATATTCATCTTCACGCGACCCACATTGGATAAGTCGTAGCGTTCCTGATCAAAGAAAAGGCTTCTAAAGAGATCTTCGGCCGCTTCAGGTGTAGGCGGTTCACCCGGACGCATCACGCGGTAAATATCAACAAGCGCACCTTCGCGGTTTTCGTTTTTATCAGCCGCCAATGTGGTGCGGATATAAGGTCCGACATTGACATGATCGATATTAAGCACAGAAATTTCATCAATCCCGGCTTCGAGCATCTCAGCAATGTTTTCTTCGGTTAATTCATCACTGGCTTCGGCGTAAATCTCGCCTGTGTTGACATTGACAATGTCTTCCGCAGCGTAACGCTCAGCGAGAGCTTCACCAGAAATTAAAATCGTCTTTAATCCGTCATCAGCAAGCTTGTTTGCGCCGCGTTTTGTCAGTTTGCGTCCCGCAGGCGCCACAACTTCACCAGTTTTGGCATCAACGAGATCGGCTTGTAATTTTGCACCGCGATAGTCATCTGCGTTAAATGGTAAGGTCCAGCCATTTTTCTTTTTGTCATATTTATAATCAATGCTGGCATAGAAATGCCCGAGGATATCCTCCTTGCTCATACCGAGCGCATAAAGCACGGTCGTAGCTGGTAATTTACGACGGCGGTCAATACGCGCATGTAAAATATCTTTGGCGTCAAACTCAAAATCAAGCCAAGAGCCACGGTAAGGGATGATGCGGGCAGAAAAGAGAAACTTACCAGAAGAGTGGCTTTTACCTTTGTCATGATCAAAGAAGACACCGGGTGAGCGGTGCATTTGAGACACGATCACGCGCTCTGTACCATTGACAATAAAGGTGCCTTTTTCTGTCATTAGCGGAATATCGCCCATATAGACGTCTTGCTCTTTAATATCTTTGACAGAGCGGGCTTGGGTGTCGTCGTCGACATCAAAAACGACCAGACGCATTTTTACTTTAAGAGGTGCGGCATAGGTAATGTCACGCTGTTGACATTCTTCTTCATCGAATTTGGGTGGTTCAAATTCAAAAGATACATATTCCAATACGGCGCGGTCCGAGAAATCCCGAACAGGGAAGACGGACTTAAATGTTCCATTTAGGCCTCGCTCACCGCGTTCTTCATGCGGGATATCCTTTTGGAGGAACTGGTTATAGGAACTTTTTTGGACTTCGATCAGGTTCGGCATGCTCACGGCTTCCGGGATACGACCAAAGTTTTTGCGAATTCTTTTCTTGCCTGTGAATGACAGAGACATTAGCGGCACCTTTTTTCTTTGAGCTTAAGCAATTTCAAGCTCTTTAAAATTCTTTGGGCTTATTTACCTGCCCCCGAGGCAGAATATCCGGCAGGAAGACCCTGCCGGACGAGAAAAAATTACTTAAGCTCGACAGTTGCGCCAGCAGCTTCAAGCTTTTCTTTAAGCTCTTCAGCTTCAGCTTTAGGTGCGCCTTCCTTAACGGGCTTAGGTGCGCCTTCAACAAGCTCTTTGGCTTCTTTCAGGCCAAGACCTGTAATTGCGCGAACCTCTTTAATGACAGCAATTTTATTGCCGCCAAATGAGGCGAGAACGACGTCAAATTCGTCTTTCTCAGCAGCAGCACCGCCACCATCGCCGCCACCAGGGGCTGCAACAGCCACAGCCGCAGCTGCGGGTTCGATGCCATATTCATCCTTAAGGATGTCGTTTAGTTCTTTTGCTTCCAGAACGGTTAGTCCAACCAGTTCCTTTGCGAGTTTAGCTACATCAGCCATTTTAGTTTCCTTTTCAGGTTCAGTTCGATATTTGCGAGAATGATGTTGTGATTACGCCGCTGCTTTTTCTTCGATGGTCGCAATAGCGCCAGCCAGGTTCCGAGCCGGCGATGTGATAGCCGAAGCCACACTCGTCGTCGGAGCCAGAAGAAGCTGTGCCGCCATTGAAATAAGCTCTTCGCGCGAAGGTAGTTTGGATAAGGTGACAATGCCAGCCTCATCAAAAATTTCTTCACCCATAAAGCCGCCAATAATATTGAAAGCATCGCTTTCTTTGGCATATTCCACAGCGACTTTAGGCGCAGCCCCAATTTCGTCTGCATAGGCAATAGCGACAGGTCCTGTCAGCATTGCACTTGCAGCTTCAAATGGGCGGCCTTTCATCGCCAATTTGGCGAGACGGTTTTTCACAACACGAATAGTCGCGCCCTTCTCACGAAGTTTAGCACGTAATTCGGTCATTTCCGCAACGGTAAGGCCTGAATATTCAGTCATTACCACGGATCCGGCAGAGTCAAAAATCCCTTCAAGGGTTTTAACCATGTCCTCTTTTTGAGTACGATCCATTTTGCGGTCTCCCTGTTTCGTGAGTCCCACCCCATGTGGGACCCTTCAAAAAGCTCTTCGTTAAAAGAGCATGATCTGTCCCAGGGTTCGAACTGAAAAAATTCAGTCTCACTCTGTCTATACTGGCCTGATTAAGCCCCATTAGGGCACCAGTAGTCTCGGACAGTATCCGGCGGCTCCAAAATCATTGGAGTCGCCAAATTCTATTTACCCAGCGGAAACTTCCGCTGTGTCTACCTTCACGCCCGGGCCCATAGTTGAGCTCAGCGTAATCTTTTTCATAAATGTGCCTTTGGCTCCGCTGGGACGCGCTTTTTGTAGCGCAGTCAAAAAGGCGGAGACATTTTCGGCTAGCTTGTCTTCGGTGAAGCTGGCTTTGCCAACGCCTGCGTGAATAAGGCCAGCTTTCTCTACACGAAATTCGACGGCGCCGCCTTTACTGTCGGCCACGGCTTTGGCCACATCCGGCGTCACGGTGCCAACCTTTGGGTTAGGCATCATGCCTTTAGGCCCGAGGATTTTACCCAAACGGCCAACGAGTGGCATCATGTCAGGCGTGGCGATAACTTTTTCAAAGGGCATGTCGCCTTTTTGAATACGTTCCATCAAATCTTCAGCACCAACGATATCCGCACCGGCTTTTTTAGCTTCTTCGGCTTTCGCATCTTTAGCAAAGACGGCCACGCGGACTGTACGGCCTGTTCCGTTCGGTAGATTACACACGCCGCGAACCATTTGGTCGGCATGACGGGGATCAACACCGAGGTTAATCGCGAGTTCAATTGTTTCGTCAAACTTCGCCTTGGCGTTGCCTTTGACGATTTTTACGGCGTCTTTGACGCTATGCTCGGCATTTCTGTCGTAGCTAGCGCGTGCAGCCGTCGTTCTTTTTCCTAATTTTGCCATGATCTTACTCCGTAACCTCATAGCCCATAGACCGGGCAGACCCTGCGATGATTTTCGCAGCTTGATCCAGATCATTGGCGTTTAAATCTGCCATTTTCAGCTCAGCAATTTCCTTGCATTGCGCCATGGATACGGTTCCGCCAATTTCACGGCCCGGATGGTTAGCGCCAGACTTTTTACCGGCCATTTTCTTTAAGTAATAAGAGGCAGGCGGTGTCTTGGTGACAAACGTGAAAGATTTATCCTGATAGACTGTAATCACAGTCGGAACAGGGATGTTCTTTTCCATTTCTTGCGTTTTGGCGTTAAAGGCCTTCGCAAATTCCATAATATTTACACCACGTTGACCGAGAGCCGGCCCTAATGGTGGTGACGGGTTGGCTGCCCCCGCCGGGATCATCAATTTGATGTATCCATCAATCTTTTTTGCCATGTTCCACTCCAATTAACGCGTCACCCAATGCGACGCTGTGGTGTTTGTGGTGCGATTAGTGATAGGACTTCTTCACCGCTCTCCCACAAACGATTTTTATACGCTAAGTCTGTTTTTCGACCTGCGTATAATCTAATTCGACCGGGGTACCCCGGCCAAAAATATTGATCAGCACTTTGAGGCGCGCATTTTCTTCATCCACGCTCTCAACGGTGCCGTTAAATGACTGGAATGATCCGTCAATCACTTTGACGGTCTCTCCAATCTCAAATGTTATCATCGGACGCGGGCTTTCCACGCCTTCGGCGATCTTACCAACAATCCGTGCCACTTCTGATTCCGGCACGGGCTTGGGCTTATTGGCTGAGCCTAAAAACCCTGTCACTTTCGGGGTGTTTTTCACCAAGTGATAGGCGGCGTTTGTCAAATCAACCTTGACCAAGACATAGCCGGGGAAGAATTTACGTTCGCTCTCAATTTTGCGGCCCTTTCGGACTTCCACGACCTGCTCTGTCGGCACTAAAATCTCTTCAAACAGATCATCCAAGCCTTTTTCCGCGATTTCGCGCTCTAGGCTCTTTTTCACCTGCTTCTCAAAATTTGAGTAAGCTTGGACGATATACCACTTAGCTGCCACCATTCACTCCAAAGAAGTTGAAGAATAATCCCAGACCTGTTGACACAAACCAGTCCACGACGAAGAAGAAGGCGCCCATGATAATCACCATAATCATGACAAGAATGGTAGTTGTCATCGTTTCACGCCATGTCGGCCAGACGACCTTGCGGCCTTCTTGACGGACTTGACCCAGATATTTAACCGGGCTGACTTTATCCTGTTTGGCTTCTGCCATTTTAATACTCCAAAACGCGGGGGCTTCCCGCGTTGTTCAATCTAGGCCAAGTGGCAGGGGCAGAAGGACTCGAACCCTCGACACCTGGATTTGGAATCCAGTGCTCTACCAACTGAGCTATACCCCTAGGGCTTGGATGAGCCCCATATGGGGCCCACTTTATAATATACAATCCTACTCAATAATCTTTGATACGACGCCGGCGCCAACTGTACGGCCACCTTCACGG